>JBOHQZ010000651.1:0-4273 GCA_050732275.1 bacterium | reverse complement strand
CGATCCGACCCTTCTCGGCGGCATCGTCCTGAACATCGACGGCAAAGTGCTCGACGGCTCCGTCAAGCAGCAATTGGAGCGGCTGCGCGCCGAGTTTTTGGGAAGGAGGAATTGAAATATGAACAAAGCCAAAGTCATGCAAAAAGCTTCGCGGCCAAGTCTTAAACGCAGCAATTCAATGAATGGGCGTACGCGGAGCAACAAAACCAAAAAGCTCGTGCGTGAAATGGTAGGTGGTGAGCCGTATGAATATTATTCGATCGGACGTTATATTGTCTGCGCTCCTGGAATTTGCGGCGGCCGTCCGACATTCAAATACACGCGAATCGACGTTCGGCACGCGCTCAGATTGCTATCAGAGGGTTATACGGTGGAAGGGATAGCTAAAGCATGGCGGTTGCCAGTGGAAGCTGTACAAGAGGCATTGACTTTAGCGACAAAGACGTTTGATCAGCACTTAACAGTATACGCCAAAGCTGCGTGATCGTTTTAGATGAACACCTTGAAGGCCTTGGATTAGAAATTGTCATCGGGCATTGGTATCCTGGAAAGGTCTCGGTTATCCAGAAGTTTCGGCCTGGAACTCTTGTTAAAGACGATGTTATTCCAGTTCTTCTCCGGCAAGCAAAGCAGCCGACTTTTATTACAATAAACTGGCCGGATTTTTGGCGACGCGCTTCTGCTGATAAGCGATATTGTCTAATTTGTTTTCCGTTGCCTCGCGAGCGAACACATGAGATTCCGGATTTGTTAAGGCAGGTTCTCAAGCTAAAGCAATTTAACACCAAAGCGGGAAGGATGGGTACGGTTATGCGTGTGACTAAAAAATCGGTCCACTATTATCGCATTAACGACCCTCAGGTTTACACTTTGAGCATTTGACATACTCTGAGTCGGCGTAGAACGCGTGAAACTTGAAATCCGACTGAATAAGATATGAAAAAGATCAATTCAACGCACTTGAGCCGGCCGCCCAAAACCATTTCGCCAGCCTCGAAAAATAAACCGGTGCGAGAAATCTACGGCGGCGAACCTTATGAGTATTATCGTGTCGGCCGTTATATCGTTAGTGCCCCCGGTGTTTGCGGCGGGCGTCCCACATTTAAATATACGCGAATTGGTGTCCGGCATGCCTTGGGGTTGTTATCGGCAGGCCGCACTTTGGAAGAGGTGGCAAACGGTTATGAAATACCTGTCAAAGCGGTGCAAGAGGCGCTTAAATTAGCTTCAAAAGCGCTTGATCGACATGCCAAAGAATTATTTAAAGGCACTTTTTTTATCCGATTGTGAATTGCTAATATCAAATTTTTTTCGTTGCAGAATCTCAAAATCATTCGACATATTCTGAGGAGACACCGCGCGCATGGAAATTGCAATTCGGCCGGATGAAATCACCTCGATTTTAAAGCGGCAAATCGAGGGCTTTGAGAGAAAAGTCGACATCTCCGAGGTCGGCGAAGTCATTCAAGTCGGCGACGGCATCGCCCGCGTCTATGGCCTGCAAAACGTGCAGGCCAGCGAGCTGGTGGAATTTTCGGGCGGCGTCATGGGCATGGCGTTGAACCTCGAAGAAGATAACGTCGGCATCATTCTCTTCGGCAGCGACATCTCCATTAAAGAAGGCGACGTGGCGAAACGCACCGGCCGCGTCATGGACGTGCCGGTCGGCCCGGAATTGCTCGGCCGCGTTGTCAATCCGCTCGGCGAGCCGATCGACGGCAAAGGCCCGGTCAACGCTAAACAACGCGGCTTCTTGGAGCGCAAGGCTCTCGGCGTGGTGCAACGCCAACCGGTGAAAGAGCCGCTGCAAACCGGCCTCAAAGCCATTGACGCGATGATCCCGATCGGCCGCGGCCAGCGCGAGCTGATCATCGGTGATCGCGGCACCGGCAAAACCGCCGTCGCCATCGACACCATCATCAATCAAAAAGGCGGCGACGTCAAGTGCATCTACGTCGCCGTCGGCCAAAAGGGCTCCTCGGTTGCTAAAGTTGTAAAGACTTTTGAAGATAGTGGCGCCATGGATTACACCATCGTCGTGGCTGCTAACGCCAGCGACCCGGCGGCGTTGCAGTACATCGCGCCTTACGCCGGCGCCGCCATGGGCGAATATTTCCGCGACAACGGCATGCACGCGCTCGTCGTCTATGACGATCTTTCCAAACACGCGGTGGCCTATCGCCAAGTCTCTTTGCTCCTGCGCCGCCCGCCGGGCCGCGAAGCTTATCCCGGCGATGTTTTTTATCTGCACTCCCGTTTGCTCGAACGCGCTGCGAAATTGACCGACGACCTGAACGCGCTGAAAAAAGACGGCGTCACTAAAGGCGGCGGCTCGCTAACGGCTTTGCCGATCATCGAAACCCAGGCCGGCGACGTTTCGGCATACATTCCCACCAACGTTATTTCGATCACCGACGGCCAGATTTTTCTCGAAGGCGATTTGTTCTATGCCGGCGTACGTCCGGCCATCAACGTCGGCATTTCGGTCAGCCGCGTCGGCGGCAATGCGCAAATCAAAGCCACCAAGCAAGTGGCCGGCCGTCTGCGTCTGGATCTGGCGCAATATCGAGAGCTGGCGGCGTTCGCCAAATTCGGCTCGGATTTGGATAAGACCACGCTGGCGCAGCTCACGCGCGGCGAGCGCATGGTGGAATTGTTGAAGCAAGGCCAGTTTCAACCGCTGTCGGTGGAAAAACAAATCGCGGTGATTTTCCTCGGCGTCAACGGCTATCTTGATGCCGTGCCGACCAGCCAGATCAGCCGCTTGCAGCAAGAGTTTCTTGCTTATATCGAATCGAGCTATCCGCAGATGTTGCGAGAAGTGGTGACCAAAAAGCAGATCGATGACTCGTTGCGCGCCACCATGGTTAAAGCCGCGGATGAGTTTATCAAAGGCTTTTCGGCTAAGGTAGATACGAAGTAGTGGCAGAAGCAGTGGCAGTAGCAGTAAAAGACAAGTGCTACTGCTAGTGCAACTGCCACTGCAACCTACCACCTTAACCTAACGGGAATTCCGAGTGGCAACATTACGCACCATTCGCCGGCGCATCGGCAGCGTCAAGAGCACGCAGCAAATCACCAAAGCCATGAAAATGGTGGCCGCGGCCCGGTTGCGCAAGGCGCAAGACCGCATGCTCAAAGCGCGGCCATATTCCAAAAGCCTCGACGATACGCTCGGCCATGTCGCCGCCAAGGTCGACTCTTCGCTGCACCCTTTGCTCAACGTGCGCGAGCCTAAACGCGTCGGCTTCGTGGTGGTTACCGGCGACCGCGGTTTGTGCGGCAGCTTCAACGCCAATATCATCCGGCGCGCGGCCAACGAGATGAGACAGACGCAGCAGAGTGGCGTCGAATTCGAGTTGATCGCTGTCGGCAAAAAGGGCTTCGAGCATTTCAACCGCCGCCGTTATCCGATTCTCGAAAAGTACATCAATTTTTTCGACAAGCTGGATTTCAAGCACGCGCAGGACATCGCCGCGCTGATTCAAGACCAGTACG
This sequence comes from bacterium, assembly GCA_050732275.1. Classification (GTDB taxonomy): domain Bacteria; phylum Zhuqueibacterota; class Zhuqueibacteria; order Zhuqueibacterales; family Zhuqueibacteraceae; genus Zhuqueibacter. The sequence goes on along the minus strand of JBOHQZ010000651.1, from coordinate 775 downwards.
TCAGCGAAAAATTGGATCGCGTTTATCTCGTTTTCAACGAATTCAAATCCGCGGTGCAGCAAAACATCATCGTGCAGCAACTGCTGCCGATCGTGCCGCGGCCGCCGCAGGAAGAAAAATTCGCCACCGAGTTTCTCTTCGAGCCGTCGCCGCTCAAGATTCTCGACAATCTCTGCCCGCGCTATCTGAACATCGAGATCTGGCACGCGCTGCTGGAATCGTTTGCCGCGGAAATGGGCGCGCGCATGGCCGCGATGAGCACCGCCACCGACAACGCCAAAGAGCTGATTTTCCAACTGACGCTCTATTACAACAAGGTCCGGCAAGCCAGCATCACCAGGGAGCTGATGGACATCGTCGGCGGCGCCGAGGCGCTGAGGAAGTAACGTTTGTAGTATTGCCTTTAGGCATCAAGCTCCCGATAATAAATGGAAAGGTGGACGCCTGAAGGCGTTACTTCAAACTTTGCATTACCTTTATATGTGCTTAAGCGCATGGGTGATTCTTATGAAGACACGAACGAAAACCAAGCCGTTCTCTGAGAAACAGATTGACCGTATCGTGGTGGCGCAGGCAGATGACGATTCCGCCTGGGAAAAGCCGATCAAGGTAAAACCGGCCCAATCATCGGCGATGCATTCACTTTCTGAATTGGCTGTCCGCGCGGCTTTCCTTGTGCGTTTACCAGAAGAAGACATGGTGAAGTGGTACCGAAAATGGGATGAAAATTCAAATTGATCCGCATACCCTGCAACGCGCGAGGGAACGCGGCACA
>JBOHQZ010000650.1:0-4281 GCA_050732275.1 bacterium | reverse complement strand
AAAAAGTTTCTTGTAATACTGCACGCACCTGCAGACTGCGCTACAACTTATTGCAGCAAAATCATTTTCCGTGTTGAGCGAAATTCGCCGATGCTGAGCTCATAGAAATAACCGCCGCTCGCCATTTGTCTGCCGGCGTCGTTCTTGCCGTCCCAAACGACAGAATACGCACCGGCAGCGCGATACTCCTGAACCATCGTGCGAATCAATTTGCCAAGCGAATCATATATTTTCAGCTCGACTTGGCCTGGGCGTGCGGTCGAATAACTGATCGTCGTGGCCGGATTGAATGGATTGGGATAATTTTGCCGCAAAGCAAACGCACCCGGCGTGCGGCCAGCCTCTTCGTTCTCGACCGAGGTCACATTGTCCGGCAGAATCACAATCGCGCCGAAGCTCGCCGTATTTCCCGCGTCGCATCTCGAAGGATTGATATAATAAAAAAGCTGATTGTCGGTTTGCGAATTGATCGTGCGCTTGAACACGTGGCTGTGCGTCCGCGGGAATGGATCCGGAATTTTCCCGGCCCAGAAGTCCCGGCGGCGCCGGTGAAATGCCTCAGCCCACTCGCCGGTTGTCCGCCCGGTGGCATTCGGATCGAGCACAGGGCCGGCAACTTCTACCGCCCAAAAAAGTTGCTCGTAGATTTCCACAAATATCGCATCGGAATTATCCCAGGCATTTTGGAACGTTGACTCCAGCCCGACGGGCGTGGCGACGCCCCGTGCATTCTGGGTTTGAAAACCAGTGACCTGGCCGGCAGCGCCCTCCAGCAGAACCCAGCGGTTCGGGCAACCGGAGCCGACTTCACCAAAGGGGGGCACAGCAGGATGCTTGCCTTCGTTCGGGCATGGCGGCTCAGGGGGCCTCCGATCCTGAGGCTTGACGCCAAGCCCATTATGCTGAACAACAAAACGGAGGCCGTACTGGCGTCTGCCCCCGTCTAAAATTTTTTCCGTTTGTTCCGTGGGCGCCGGTAGAGGCATCGTCAGCGGCTCCTTGTACTCACCGTTATTATTCACGCGCGGGAAACCGGCTTGGATGAGCATGTAGCTCATGCTTTTGTCCGGAAACTCGCTCGCCAGCAAAGCGGTCTGCTCGCTGTAGAATGAATATAATGCCGCCGGCGTGTAGCCGCCCCGTTCGGCCCAAACTTGCGGATTGCAGATTGGACATCCTTGCTCGCAGTGACGTGGCAGCTTGTTCTCATGAGTATTCCAGTTGGCTCCCGAAGGTTTGACATAAGCCAGCGCGCGATACCAAGCGTTGCGCTCGCGAATGCGTTGCGCCGCCGCTTTCCATAGGTCGAAGTAGAGCTTGCGATAGTTCGGATCCGCCGGACTGCCAAGGTCCGCCACCGCGCCACAATCGCCAGGCTGAAGGTTGTCCTCATCGCCATCCTGAAAGGTCAAGCGCTCAACGACGTTCGCGCCGGCAATGGCCGGATCGAAAATCCATCTCGGCGTGCCGCGTGACCCGGCCTTGAATGAGAGACTGTACATTTTACCACTTCGAACCGCCTTTTCGATTTCGCGATCCATCGCCGTCCAATCGTAAACTCCGGGCGCCGGATTCGTCTCATCCCAGCGCAGCCGGATGAACACGCCGGTGAGGTTTGGATTCTGCCACGTCCAGTTCATCGTCGCGTACTGCCTGCCGGTTTCGCACAGATACAGGTTCCCGACCCGCGCGACCGCGTTGTTCGGATTACAGGATGGATTTGATGCGCCCAACGTATCGATCACGAAACCCGGGCCGTCCGGGCCAAGCGTGAAAATGCCGGAGGCCGCGGCCGGCATCGGACCGGTGAATTCATTCGGATTTGTTGGATCGTACGGTTTGTACGCCGAACATGAAACCGTGAGCGAGTCGATGGGATTGGCCGGAATAATGGCATCACTGCGCGCGCTGAATTGCCACTTCACCGTGTCGCCGTCGTGAATGTACGTCCATTTCGGCCCGAACGAACCGTCCGCCTTCACCATCACCGTGTGCGTTTTCGGCTGCTGCGCAAAGGCAACAGCGCAGCACAGCAGAAATAGTGATGATCCGCGTTGGGTCACTTGAAGAAGGTTCTTTTTCATTTTTGCACCTCCGAGTTAATGTTTTACACGTTTGCTTTTGCAAAATTGGGCGAAGTCGGACTTGGGCAACGAGAGCTTGCTAACTTAGAAAAATCGCCATGCCCAAGTCCGACTTCACTTCATTCATTTCATCAAAACCGCCTTGCGCGTTTGCGAAAATTTGCCCGCGGTGAGTTTGATGAAATAAAGGCCGCTGTTTGCGGAACGCGGCGCAAACGTTACGGTATGTTTTCCCGCTTCGATATCGCCATCCACCAACATCGCGACCTCACGGCCATTCACGTCAAACACTTTCAGCGTCACGTGACTGCTCACTGGCAACTGAAAACTGATGACTGTAGCGGGGTTAAACGGATTCGGATAATTCTGCGACAAACTAAATTCCGTCGGCAGAGTTTCCGAGTCTCGCGATTCCACCGCCACCGTCGGATCACTCACGCGAATGCGCACGCGGTCGGGGTCTTTGAAAACCGTGATGCCAGTGAGGCTCACCAGATCATCCGCGCCAACTGTTGTCGCGCCGTTTTGCAAAACTTGCCCATTCGAAATGCGCGTCACCGACCATTGCAGAACTTTTCCCGTCTTCGGCTTGAATTGCTGCGGCCTGCGAATGGCGATATCGGCAATGAGATTTGCATTCGGAGAATTATCAACCGCGTTAGAAGAAAGGCCGACCAAGAAGGCCGTCACCTCCCACTTGCCAGGCTCATCGACAATCGTGTCAACGTCCCAATCATGATAGCCGCCCCACGTGCCCCATGGATCGCCGTTGAGTGGGTCGCCATTGCCGGGATCGCGGTTGCCCGGTCTTCCGGCATGACGATGAAACGCGGGGAACGATTGATTGGAGCGATAACGAAATTGATACGCCGCATTGTCGCGTTACGTTTGATCGAGCGGCGCAGTGCTGTTTACCCAGTGGCATGGCGGGATATTCTCTGGCCATGCTTTCTCTCGTCCCAGTAAATGTGCATGCCGTAGCTGAGCGAATCTTCCTTGCGCAATTCCCCAACCAGGCTTGCATCCCACACACTATTCGGATTCTCCAAATCTCTTTTCCCCGCATACAAACGCGTGAGCGGCAGATCGCGCGCTGGCGCAAAGGTTGAGGTCAAATCCCAAAGCTGGTTCATTCTCACCGCCTGTCCCTTCCGGTCACGAAGGTTAGTGGGAAGGTTCAGCGAGTCATCGCCAAGAAGATTGGAAATGAGAGCCACACCGCCTCTGGTGATGCTCGTGAACATGGTCACGGAAGAAAATTTTTGCGGATAAACTTTCATCAGGTATCTTGCGCCTCGCGCCCCATTACTATGCCCCATCACCGACAGACGCGTGGAATCAATCGTGCCATTTCTCGCAAGCCAGTCATTGATCCACACGACGCGCCGTTGTGTGTAATTGATCACGGTGTCCGCAGACATTGGAATGACCGGAAAGAAAGCATCCATTCTCCGGTAGTAACCAAACCATTGGGTTCCCAAAGCACCTCCAGGAAGTCGCTCGCGGTACATCCTGTCCTCGTGCGTAATGATGAGTCCCCCGGTTGGTATTAAGCCAAACTCAGGAGAGTTGGGTGGTAGAAATGTCCGCGCGCCAGGTTCTCCCTCTGCGCCGCCGCCGCCGTGCAAGAAAATCGTTGCAGGCAAAGGCCCCGGCGGCGGTCCGCCTTGTTGCGCGGCCACAATGAAAATGTGCGGCGCACCATGCTTGTGCCGGTTGCCCATAACCGGAAAGTCCGGCCGTCCGGCAGCGTCGTTGTCGCGGCCATCAGCCCACATATTAAAAATCGCGAAAGGATATCCGAGATTCGTGCCGCGATATTGTTCATAACACATCGGCGGCTCATTAAGCGAGTACGTGGCCGTAACGGAAATTCTATTGTTCGCCGTCACGAGACTATCGCCCCATCGCGCTACGGCGAAGAAGCGCGTTCCGGCATCTGCCGGCGTCACCGTGCCAACAAAGAGTCCTTCATTCAAGCGCAGGTGATAGTCACCCGCGTCGGTCGGAATTTTGTACGTCACCGTATCACTGCGGGCGGTGTCTTTAAGCCGTAGCCCGGACCATTCCTGCCAGAACAATCTGCCAATCAGCGTCGCGTTACGCGTGTTGGAAAAAGCGGTTCGGTTGGCATAAATGGCGTAGTGAGGAGAGTCCGCGTGCGTCACCTGCCAAACGATCCACACCTGCCCATTCT
>JBOHQZ010000649.1:0-4287 GCA_050732275.1 bacterium | reverse complement strand
CATGAAGGCCGCGGACTTGGCATCGAATTCCTGCGCCACATCGAGCGCACTTCGGTTTTGGTCGTGCTAATTGATGCGACCTCGGACAACATGGCTTCGGACTATCAGACTTTAATCACCGAGATGGAAAGCTACAATCCCGCGCTCGTGCAAAAGCCGCGCATCGTGGCGTTGACGAAAATGGATTTGGTGATGGAGAAAGATATTGGCGAGAAATTCTTGAAGAGCATCGACCATCCGGCTTGCCGCATTTCCGCCGCGAGCGGCGAGGGGATCGAGGTGTTGTTGGGGATGATGTGGGAGGAGGTGAAAGCTAACGCAAGTTAATGAAAATCCTTCTTGTTTTTTTCGCATCGAATTGCTAATTTATCGTTGAAAAATTTATCCCTCTGCACGAAACTTGGCTTCAATGCCAGATTGTACAATTAAACTCACGGGTATATCCAATGACAAAAGTAAAAATTCGGCCTGGCCGGCAAGTAACAATCCCGGCTTCTGTTGCGCGAACTTTGCGTTTGAAGGACGGTGAATTTATCGAAATTGGAGCAATTTTCGACAGCATGATCGTCATGCTGCCGAGCAAAAAATCAAAAAAAAACCACCGCACTCTTTCTGACAAAATCTGGGATCTTATGGAAGATGAAGCCGAAGAAGACTTCAAAACTGGAAGAGTCGCAGGGCCATTCAAAAGTGTCGAAGAACTCATGCGTGACTTGCGAAGCTGATCATGGAGCTTTTCCGAAGTGACTCATTTCGCCGAGATTTTAAACAACTACCTAGCGAAATTCAAGATCGGGCCGAAAAGCAGTTCGGTCTTCTGTTGGAGAACCCCTTTCATCCTTCATTACGAACTAAGAAGATGGAGGGGAAGTGGGGAAAAATGGGGGTTTATGAAGCTCGCGTCACGCGAGGTTATCGCTTCACTTTCCAGATCAAGGGTGATACCTATTTTTTGCGCCGAATTGGGCCGCATGATATTCTACGGCATCCATAATAAACTTTTCGCTTGACAAGTACGCCTCTATCCATTATTTTGCAAAGGCGGGTACCAATTCCTGCAACGTCAAATTCCCAAAGGCTGCTGATTTTTTTTGCATTGGGGCAACGTGAATCATAACGAACTATCCGCTCTTCTCCAACTGCTCTCCGTTGCCGGCATCGGCCCGGCGCGGGTGCGGGCGTTGGTTGGCCACTTCCGTTCGGCGGAGGCCGTGCTCGCGGCGCCGGTTCATGCGCTTTGTCAAGTTGAGGGCATTGAGCGCACTTTGGCCGAAAATATTCACCAGGCCGACTATACAAATCTGGCGCAACAGCAGCTCGAAGCCGCGGCGCGCGAACAACGTCTCGTGCTCACGTTTTGGGATCCGGAATTTCCCACCCTCCTGAAAAAAATTTACGACCCACCGGTTTTGCTCTTTGTCAAAGGCGAGCTGCGTCCCGAAGATGAAACGGCGATTGCCGTCGTCGGAACGCGCGCGCCCACTGAATACGGCAAAATCGTGACTGAGCGCTTGACCACGGCGCTCGTGGTGCATCGCCTCACTATCGTCAGCGGCTTGGCGCGCGGAATTGATACGGTGGCGCATCAAACTGCCATCAAATCCAGCGGACGAACCATCGCCGTTCTTGGCTCCGGGCTTGACGTCATCTATCCGCCGGAAAATCGCCGGCTGGCGCAGGAAATCTCACAGCAAGGCGCGGTGATCTCCGAATATTTCTTCGGCGCCAAGCCGGATGCGGTGAATTTCCCCCGGCGTAACCGCATCATCAGCGGCTTGACGCTCGGCACGATAGTGGTTGAAGCCGGCGAATCCAGCGGCGCGCTCATCACCGCGCAAGCTGCGCTTGAGCAGGGCCGGGAAGTGTTCGCCGTTCCCGGCAGCATTTTCAGCCCCAAAAGCCTCGGCCCCAACCGGCTAATTCAGGACGGGGCCAAGCTGGTCACGAATGTGGACGATATTCTCGCCGAATTGCCGCAACAACTCGACATTTTCTCCAAATCCCCAATCGCCGCGCCGCCCGCGATTCAACTCAATGAAAACGAGCAGAAAATCATGTCCCTGCTCTCGCACGAGCCGATGCACATCGATCTGCTGACCCGGCAAGCGAGCATGCCGACCTCGCAATTGCTGGCCGTTTTGCTCGACCTCGAGTTCAAAAACGCCGTAAAGCAGTTGCCGGGAAAATTTTTTGTGAAGATGGTTTGATGAAAAAATCATTGACTCAAACTTCCAAGATTCGTATATTCATAAGTTCGGAGGTTAAATATCCCGCTTGAGCGGGATTGCACAATTTAGCCGCAGATTTTAATCTGCGGCGGGCTTCGGAGGGCTAGACCTAATTGGTAAGGCGGCGGTCTTGAAAACCGCTGGGCTTATCACCCTTGGGAGTTCGAGTCTCCCGCCCTCCGCTAATTGTGAATTGAAAATTGTCAATTCACAATTTTCAATTGACAATTCGGAGAGGTGCCTGAGTGGCCGAAAGGAGCCGCCTGCTAAGCGGTTGTAGTGACAAAATCGCTACCCAGGGTTCGAATCCCTGCCTCTCCGCTTGACTCAAAATTTTAAATTGAAAATTTTCAATTTAAAATTTTATAATGACTATGATTTGTTTATGACCGTTGTTCGCTTCGCTCCCAGCCCCACCGGTTATCTGCACATCGGTGGCGCGCGCACGGCAATCTTCAACTGGCTCTTTGCCAAAAAGCACGGCGGCAAATTTTTTCTGCGCATCGAAGACACCGACGTGCAGCGCTCCGGCGAAGAGATGACGCGCGCCATCCTGGAGAGTTTGACGTGGCTCGGCTTGGATTGGCACGGCGAGCCGGTGTACCAATCGCAGCGCTTTCATATTTACCAGGATTTCGCGCAGCGGCTGGTACGCGAGGGCAAAGCGTATCGCTGCTTCTGCTCGCCTGAGCGAATCGCCGCGGCGCGCGAACGCGCAAGAGAAGAAAAACAAACTTTCAAGTATGATGGCCGCTGCCGGCGGCTCAGCTCGGTTGAAATCGAGAGCAATCTCGCCGCTAACAAGCCGTTCGCGATTCGTTTTGCGGTGCAAGCCGGTGGCGTCACCTCCTTCAAAGACGAGGTGCGCGAAGAAGTCAGCTTTGACAACGAGGCCATCGACGATTTTGTGATCCTGCGTTCGGATGGGTTGCCGACGTATCATCTCGCGGTGGTGGTTGACGATCACGAGATGGGCATCACCCACATCATTCGCGGCGAAGATCACATCTCGAACACGCCCAAGCAGGTGCTCTTGTATAACGCGTTTGGCTGGCAGTTGCCGGTGTTTGCGCACGTGCCGCTGATTCTCGGACCCGACAAATCGCGGCTCAGCAAACGGCACGGTGCCACGGCGGTCGGCGAATATGAAACCAAAGGCTTTCTGCCGGAAGCGCTGTTCAATTTCCTCGCGCGGCTCGGCTGGTCGCCCGGCGACGATCGCGAAATTCTCAGCAAGGCGGAGTTGATCGAGTTGTTCGATCTCTCCGGCATCTCCAAAAGCGGCGCGGTTTTCGACGAGAAAAAGCTCGAATGGATGAACGGCCAGTACATGAGCGCGGCGCCGGCAGAACGGTTGGGGCCGCTGATTAAAAAGGCCTTCGTTGATTCCGGCGCTCTCACCGCCGGAGAATTGGAAAAAGATCGCGAGTATTTCCGGCGCGTGATCGATCTGCTCAAGCCCAAGGTGAGATTGATTCCCGACTTCGTGAGCTTCGGCGCATATTTCTTCCGCGAGCCGGAGCAATACGAAGAAGCGGCCCGAGCCAAACATTGGAAGGACCCCCAAACTGCCGAACGGCTGGAGAAATTGGCGGCAGGTTTCGCAGAACTGCCGGAGTTTTCGCAACAGGCGGCGGAAGAAACAGTGCGGCGATTGGCTGAGGAGCTTAACGTGTCCGCGGCCAAATTGATTCATCCCACGCGGCTGGCGATTTCCGGTTTCAGCGTCGGCCCCGGCCTGTTTGAAATGATCGCCCTGCTCGGCCAAGACCGTGTCGTCGCCCGCTTGCGAAAAGCCGTTAAACTGTTGAAATCGGTGTAAACGAGCCAATTGCCTTTTGCTTTTTTCTGTTTGCTGTTTTCACTGGGGTGTCGTCCAACGGCAGGACTCCAGACTCTGGATCTGGCTATCTAGGTTCGAATCCTGGCACCCCAGCCAAGCTGTAATGAAATTTAAAATTTTAAATTTACTTTTAGGTTTTCGTAATATTAAAAGTCTAGGGAATCAATGGCGCATTCGTCTAGTGGTTAGGACGCTGGCCTCTCACGTCGGTAACAC
>JBOHQZ010000648.1:0-4291 GCA_050732275.1 bacterium | reverse complement strand
TCCATTCGCTATTGACCCAATCCGGCGTGAACACCAAAATGGTTTTGGCGCACTGCTCCACCGCGCGTTCCATGTTGATCACACTCGGCACGCCGATTTCAAAATCGCGGTAATCGACATGCGCCGGTACGCCCTGGCTTTCAATTTTGGGCACGAGCCAGTTTTTCACCCACTCGGCGTTTTTGCTGCTGTAGCTGATGAAGATTTTGTGCATAAAAAATCCCCAAAAAGTGTTGTTCGTAGTGTTCGTAGTGTTGCCTTCAGGCATACAGAGTTTGGAATCAAGAAAATCTTTGCCTTCATCAAGATTTCCTCAAGTTCACAGGCGCGACGCCTAAAGGCGTAACTATGAACCTCTCTTGTTACGTTGCAACGCTTTCAACTTCTCTTCTGCCGCCACCAAGGTCTCTTCTTTCTTGCAAAAACAAAAACGCACTTGCGTGCGACCATCCGCCGGATTCATATAAAAACTTGAGCCGGGTACGGAAGCGACGCCGATCTCTTTGACCATCCACCGCGCGAATTGATCGTCATTCGGCTGTTGGTGTCTTTTCATCAACTCGGCGATTTCCGTCATGACGTAGTAAGCGCCTTTCGGCACGTAGCAATGAAATCCGGCGTTCTCTAAAATTTCAACTAATCTATTACGTTTTACGAGATACGTTTTAGCAAGGTTTTCATAATAACTCTCCGGCAATCGCAACGCTACCGCAGCCGCTTCTTGCAACGGCGCGGCGGCGCCGACGGTGAGAAAATCGTGAACTTTGCGGATGGCGTTGTTCTGTTGCTCCGGCGCAATCGCCCAGCCCGTGCGCCAACCAGTCAAACTGTACGTTTTTGAAATGCCGTTGATCGTCACCGTGCGCGCGGCCATGCCGTCGAGACTGGCGATGCTGATATGCTGAGTGCCTTCGTAGAGAATGTGCTCGTAAATCTCGTCGGTGATCGCAAAGGCATCCCATTCCTGGCAAAGTTGCGCGATGAACTGCAATTCGTCGCGCGTGAAAACTTTGCCGGTGGGATTATTCGGTGTGTTGATGATAATCGCGCGGGTGTGGGAATTAAAAGCGGCGCGCAATTCTTTTTCATCGAAATGCCAGTCCGGCGGGTGCAATTTCACAAAACGCGGCGTGGCGTGGGAGAGGTACGTATCCGGGCCGTAATTCTCATAAAACGGCTCGAAGATCACCACCTCGTCACCAGGATTGATGAGCGCCATTAATGTTGCGATCATCGCTTCGGTGGCGCCGCACGTCACCGTGATGTTTTTATCCGGATCGACAGGAAAATGATTGTATCGCTGCGCTTTCTCGGCAATGGCGCGGCGCAAATTCGGCGCGCCCCAGGTGACGGCGTATTGGTTGATGTCGGCGCGAATGGCGGCAACCGCGGCTTCCTTGACTTCTTCCGGCGCGGGAAAATCCGGAAAGCCTTGTGAGAGATTGACGCCACCATACAAATTCGTGAGCCGTGTCATCTCGCGAATGACAGACTCGGTGAACGATTCGGTGATCTTGGCTACGGGAGGTTTCATGCTTGATCCTGGATGATGGTTGCTGATTCTCTGACACAAATTACAAATTACGATTTACGAATCACGAATTACGAATTATTCATCATCCGCATTCATCTCTTTTAAATTGACGGTCGCCGGCCGGCAGATATACGGCGTAAAATCCGGAACATCAGTAAACGAAGCATGCATTGGCGTCGCGCTGGCGTCAAATTGCGTCAGCGGCGGCAAGCCGAGAATCAACTCTATCGTGCGCAGCACGCTCGCGGTCGAATACATGCGGCGATCCACGCTGTGGCGCAAAACATACGGGCTAATGACGAACCCGACGATGCGATGCGCGTCGACGTGATCCGGGCGGTTTTGCGCATGGTTTTCCACCACGAAAATGGCGCACTCTTTCCAATAGCGGCTGCGCGAAATGCGCTCGATCATCATGCCGAGCGCCAGATCGTTATCCGCCATCATCGCGCGCGGCGTTGGCATACTTTTGTGCGCGCCGGCGGTGTGATCGTTGGGAAGCCGAATCACTTGCAAACGTGGCAAATTGCCGTTGCGATCATACTCGTCAAACTCTCGCCGCCAAATTCGAACCCGTGTCGTATCGGCAATCTCGAGATCGTATGGCGGGAAATTTGGCGCAAAGTTGCTTTCAAGCGATTTCACAGTCGTCCTTACTGTGTCCTTGCGGCCCACAACCGCATACTCGACGAATTCACCGTAGCTGCGAAAGCTGATTTTGGCGCGCTGGCACAAATCCCAAATGTACCCGGATTTTGGCGCGGCGAGGCGGCGCTGGTCTTCGGCGGGATAGTTGTCGCCCTTTTCGGCGTAGGCTTCCGGCCAGATTTTCTCAACATAATCCGTGGCATACGCCGCCGTTGACCATTCGTGGCCGTCGGCGCTGGATTCACCACTGGCGTAGAGATTATCCAGCAACACAAATTCGCGCGCCAAGGCATGATGGTTGGGCGTCACCTCCTCAGGAAACAACGTCAGCTTGTAAGCGCCGTTACCTTCGGGAATATCGCCGAGAATCTCGTCGTAGGTACGATTCTCTTTGATAATATAAAAAACATATTTGATCGGTGAAGTCTCGCCAACCTTGCGCGGAATCGGATGATGGGGTGGAAGGTATTCTTCTACGCCTTGCCGCCAGCGCTTTTTGAAGGGCGAATTGCGATAGACTTTTTCAGTGTAGCTGCTGAGTTGTGGCGCCGCCGGCATTGGCACGAAGGACAGCGAGCCGGGGAACATCGTGGCGCCGTAATCAATATTTTGATTCGAACTTCTGGAATTGGCTTTCGACCCACTGTGGCCTTTGCCATTTAGGACCAGCAGCGTCGAGGCCGAGCGTAGCGTGTGTAGTGCGGTGGGATACCAGCCAACCGGAATGAAGCCGAGGCTGCGGCTGCGTCCCGGCATGGCAATATCGAATACGGCAACATAATTATTGTTTGCATTGGCGATAAAAAGTTGTTTGCCATCCGGCGAAGCCGCCAAGCCATTGGGCGTGCTGCCGGGCGGCGCCTCCGGCGCCAGCGCCGTTTGAATGGTTTCGATGACCCGGCGTGTGGCGATATCGATAACTGAAACGCTATTGAGATTGGCGTTCGCCACAAATAGGCGCTGCGCATCCGGCGAGAATACCATGTCATTGGGATGATCGCCGACGCCGATTTGCGCCACGAGCTTCTCTTGGGCCCGATCGATCACCGCGACTTGCGTACTGCCCCACAACGAGACAAAAACTTCCGGACGGATCGGATGCGCGCGGCAGGTGTACGGCTCCGCCGGCAGCTTGATGCGATAACGCAAAGAGTCGAGAGTCAAATCATAAGCATACAGCATGCTGTCCTCTCTACCAACTGCAAAGAGAATTTGTTCATCCGCTGCGACATCGATGCCGGCCACGCTGATACGCTGCCGAGGAGAAGGCTCGCCCAGCACGATAGTATCGCGCGGCGTTGTTATTCCATCGGCAAAATTAAAAAGAAAAACAACGTTGCCACGGCCGCCGGATATGGCGAGCTGCCTGCCGCGATCAAAAAATCGCACGCCGAGCCAAGCATGACCGGTGTCTAATGTGTTGATGGTTTTTCGTGTTTTTAAATCAATAATAAAAACATTCTGCTCGCCGCCGCTGTTGACCACCGCGGCGTAACGCCCGTCCGGCGTAATGTCGAGGCCGAGCGGAAGATCGCCGAGCGCCAAATGCCCGCCCGCCGGCTCAAGAATCCAGCCATTGGGCAGGAGAATGCGGCCATCCTTGAGGCGGCCGGGAACCTGATCTCGCGGCGCGAATGTTGTCCTGGCGGTTTGCGGCTGGCATGAAAGGAAAATGAGGCTAAAGAGTATGGCCGTCCATTGCATGAGATGTTTCACCTTGTTTCCCTCCAAAAAATTCGTTGGTTGTGAAAAATCGTTTTCTAAAAGCACCAGTTCAATTTTTATTGAACTCGGCATTACAAATTTCGAAAATAGCCCTAGCAGAATTGCTTTTCAATAATAGCGGCACTGAATTTCATTATAAAACAATTCGGCGCAAAAGCAACAGGAATTTCCATAAATGCAAAGCCCCGATGCAAACATCGGGGCTTTGAGGGGTTGGCGACTACGCTGCAGGGCTTCTCCTGTTTATCAGGTGGAATGCGCGGCCAAGGGGAACCGCACATTCAGCAGCCGCGAAGCGTAGACGGCGTTTGGGGATGGGGGATGCTTTCTAAAATTTTTGTCAGAGCTGCCCGCGCGGCCGTCTCGACCAGGGACGAGAAACAG
>JBOHQZ010000647.1:0-4295 GCA_050732275.1 bacterium | reverse complement strand
CTTGCACACCGGCTGTGATCTTGGTGTAAATTTTTTCAAAGATGCGTGGCACGCTGCAAAAAAAATGCGGCCGAATTTCTTTGAAATTATCCACGACTTTTTCGATGCTTTCGGCAAAGTTAACCGTGACTCCTCGAGTCAGGCAAAAATAAATGATCAGCCGCGCGAAGACGTGGGCGAGGGGGAGAAAGAGCAGCGTTTCAAAATGGGGCTCAAAATAGAGACATTGCGCGGCGGAATCCGAAACGAAAAGCAAATTCTCGTTGGTAATCATCGCGCCTTTGGGCACGCCGGTCGTGCCGGAGGTGTAAACGAGAGAAGCGAGATCGTCCGGCCGAATCGATTTGGCCCGGCTTTCATATTCAGCATCCGGCACGTTCTCCCCTTTGCGCAGAAAATCGGCGAAACTCATCACGCCACCGTCCGCCGAGCCGGCGCCATCGAAAATGATGATCTGCCGCAGTCTCGGCGTGTCTTGGCGCACCTGGTGTACTTTATTGAGCTGATCTTGATTTTCAACAAAGATCACTTCGGCGTCGCTGTGGTTGATGATGTACGCGCAATCGGGAGCGAGATTGGTGGGATAAATGCCGACGGTGACGGCGTCGCAATTGACGATGCCAAAATCGCATTGCACCCATTCGAGCCGGGTTGGGCTGAGAATATTGACGCGGTCGCCTTTTTTGACGCCGAGCGCCATCAAGCTTTTGGAAATTTTCTTGCACGTCTCGGCCTGTTCGCGCCAGGTCACGCCTTTCCACGCGCCGGCGGATTTGTAGCGATAGGAGATCTTATCGGGATTTTTTGAAGTGATTTCGTGAAATAGCTCGTAAATGGATTGGTGTCGCATTTTTCCTCCTCCGGCTTTTTGGGGATCGCTTTTTAATCACAATTTGACGATAAACAAAATTAAGCTAATGGTCAAGCAAAACTTTCTCAAGCTTTTCCCGATCCAACATAAATCGCGCTTCTGCCAGCGTGCGGTAGACGATCTGCTCATATTCCGCTGAGCCAAAATATTTTGTCAAATTTTCATCCAGCGGCAAAACGAGCGCGCCGGCTTGCCATTCGTAGGTTTGTCCGGTGTTGGCGTCATTCACACAGCCGAGATATATCGCCCACGAGAGTTCGGCCAAAGACAACTCGACCAGGTCGCGCCGGAGCGCCAGCACGATGCCCTTGAGACGCGGATCACAATAGTGGAAATATTCCAGATAAAGATAAGCATTGTGAAAAAATTCAGGAAAGTTCAAAACGCCAGCGAGATGGCGCGCTTCGGCCAGATGCACGAGAAATTGCACGGTCTGCCTGGCCAAACCCAAGCCCGGGTGGCGTTGCCCCGGCAGGCGCGGCTGCTCGGGTAAAAATTTCACCTGAGGATTTTGCAGCATCAGCCACTCGATCTTGAGCATGGTTAAAAGCGTGTCGATGGCGAGATATTGATGCGAGAAAGCGACTTCACGCAAGCGGAACTCCGCCAATTGGTTGTCGATAACGGCTTTTTCATTGAAGATTCTCAAAGCTTGGACAAAAGGATCGAGGGGTTCGATGACGATAATAAGATTGGCAAAGCCCTTTTCTTTGAGCGCCGGCAAAATGCCGAATTTTTCGAGCAAGAGCAGAATCTCGTGTTCAGAATAATGGCCGAGCCAAAGCATCGAGCTTTTCTTGTCGGTCAACTGATCGAGTAGATCGTTATTGGTAAAACCGGATGAATTTTTGCTATTCTCTTTCATTTTTTTCCTGGCCGAACAAATACTCAGCGCGTAGCCGAATGACCGCGTCGGCGCATTGCTGCAAATCCTTGTTGCCAACGTCAATTGCCAAAACGCGATATTGCGCAGCTTGATTCGGTTTGGGCGCGCCGTTATACAAATAAACGGCGTTGTTCTCCGTAATAAGAGAAAAAGAGTGATCGTGAGCGCTTGCATGGCATCACAAGATGACACTTCTATAGTTGTGCAAAACTCAATAACCCTGATTGGTCGCGAGATAGATTTTCGTTGCCCATAACCAACGGCTGCCCTTCTTTTTTATTTCAACAAGCCCTCTTGCCATAAGGTCTTCAATCAAAGTCAGGTGGGGCAATAAATCGTTGCCCAACGGATACCACTGTTCGGCGCGCAGCTCGACTTTGGCGAAATGTTTTTGCGCCGTGGCCAAAATTTTGGCCTCGTTGGAGAGCGTCAGCACCGGAAAGAAAATCCGCCCTTGTGGAGTGAGAAAGTTCGGCGCTTGCGAGAGAATCTTGACAATCCAGCGGGTGCCGTCTTCTTCGGCATTGCTGTGAATATGTGGCGGATACCAATGCGAGTGCCGTGCAATCGGCTCGGACATGCCCGCAACATCATCCACAATCAGATCGAATTTCATGCCCGTCCACGGTTCAAACAGACTGCCGCTGCGGCAATCGATGGTGAGCTGATTTTCTTCCGCATTGCGCTGGGCCAATTTCACGGCCTCGGCGCTGATGTCCGAAGCATGGATCGCAGCTTGCGGCAAAACCAATTTTGCCAAAACCACGGCAACGATGCCGCTGCCACAACCGAGATCGAGCGCCGAAGTGGCCCCGACTTCCCTTTTAGAATTTTCTAATAGAAGGTCGGGGTTGACGAATTGACGCACGGCGGCTAGCAGCAGGGTGGAGGTGCTGGTGGGATAAAAAACCTCCGGGCTGGTCTTCACCACAATGCCTTGGGTGTCACCAAAGTTTTTGTCTTTGTACTCAAACATTTCTGGCGAGATGTTGTTCATTTGTCTGGGCTGCAATTTAGAGGTGTGGTCCAGGTTTCAAGCCTGATTCGTTTGCCCCGCCCCCGGCACCGCGTAGCGCGGTGGGCGCCAGGACTGGCGTGGCGGGAACAATCTGCTTTATGCGGTTCTCTTCCCATCTTTCAAAATCTCCAGCGCCGTGTTGTGCCCCGGCGCACCGGTGACGCCACCGCCCGGATGCGTTCCCGCGCCACACAAGTACAAATTCTCGATCGGCGTGCGATACTGGCCGAAGCCTGCCACCGGACGCATAAATAAAAGTTGATCCAGCCCCATCTGGCCATGGAAAATGCAACCTTCGGTGAGAGCATAATCGCGCTCCCAATCCAACGGCGTGATCACTTGCCGATGCAAAATGATCTCCTTGATATTGGGCGCATACTCAGCCAGCGTGCTGATGATATGATCGCCCAGTTTTTCGCGGCTCTCGTCCCAATTGCTCTCGCGCAGTTCGTAAGGCGCATATTGCATCGTAATGGACATGACGTGCTTGCCTGCCGGCGCTAATGAAGAATCTAATACCGTCGGAATGACGATGTCAAGATAAGATTTTTGCGAGTAGCAGCCATACTTCGCCTCATCGTAAGCGCGCTCGAGATATTCCAAACTCGGGCAGATGATAATGTGGCCGCTCAAATGCGCCTGCCGCGAGCGAAAGCGCGGCAAATCGGACAAAGCCAAATTTACCTTCGCAGTGTTACCGCGAAAGCGAATATTTCTCACGCGACGCACGAACGTCGGGCCGAGATTGGGCGCGCCGGCGAGATCAAAAAACGTGCGGTGCGGATCGGCATTCGAGATGACCACGCGCGCTGAAATCTCCTCGCCGCTTTTGAGCACGACGCCGGTGGCTTTGCTATCAGCGAGCTTGAGATGCGCCACTTCCGCGCCGGTGCGAATCTCAGCGCCGTGTTGGCGAGCCACGCTTGCTAATGCCGCAGCGAGTTGGCCGATCCCGCCTTTGATAAAGAAGCTTGATTTGAACCCGCCATTCGCCATGCCGAGATAGTGGTACAGCATCATGAACGCGGTGCCGGAAGCTTGCGGGCCTTGCATGCTGCCGGTGACGCCGGCGGAACCGAGCACCGCTTTTAGCGCTTCATTTTCAAACCACTCATTGAGAAACTCCGTCACGGTCATTGGCAGGACGCGCAAAAATTCCATCATCTCGTGCTTGCCGGCGCGCTTGAGCTTGAGCCCGGCCTTGGCCCAGGCGAACAGCTCGTCAAAACTATTCTGCGTCACACTCGGCGGTGTGAGCAGCATGATGCTGTTCAAAACTTCAGTCAACTTGCTCACGAGCCGAATGAAAGCTGGAAATTTATCGGCATCGGCTTTGGAGAATTTGGCAATTTCGGCGGCGTTCTTCTCTTGGTCACGCCACAGCGTGAGGGAACTGCCATCGGGTTGCGGCGCAAACACCGCGACTGGCGATTCGATGAATTCCAGCCCGTGTTTTTTTAATTCGAGCTCCTCGATAATTTCGTGCCGAAACAAGCCGGCATCGTGCGCGCCGGTATTGA
>JBOHQZ010000646.1:0-4299 GCA_050732275.1 bacterium | reverse complement strand
ATCGCGAATTGCTGCTGCAAGATTTGGAGATTTTTTTTCAAAAGACACAGTGGGAGGGCGAGAGCTTTTTGGCGATCATGCAGCGCTTCGCGGCAACGCCGGAGATGTTTCTCTATCGCCTCAGCCAGCTCGTGCCCAAGCGATTCGACTTGCCGGAGACGTTTTATCTGCGTTTTAACAACGAGGCTGGCAGCGACATTTTTCGCCTGACCAAAGAGCTGAACATGACGAAAATGCTGGTACCGCACGGCATCGGCTTGAACGAGCATTATTGCCGGCGCTGGCTCTCCATCAGTCTGTTCAAACAACTGGCCGCGAGACCGAAAAACGGTGAGCGGTCGGCGGCCATTGTCGCCGCGCAACGCTCGCGTTTCCTCGAAAGCGATGCCGAGTTTTTCGTTATCACCGTGGCGCGGCCGCTGATGTTGACCGAAGGCGCCAATTCCAGCATCAGTCTCGGCTTTTTGATCAACGCCGCCTTCAAGAAAACCGTGCATTTCTGGGATGATCCGGCCGTGCCGTGCGTCGAAGTCAACGAAACCTGCGAGCGCTGCGGCCTTTCGGAAGCGTTATGCCAGGATCGCGTCGCGCCGCCGATGATCTATCGACAGCAACAGCAGCAAAAAACGCGGGAAACGGTTTTGCAGGAACTTGTCAAGGAGATGAAAAAATGATCGGCAACCCATTTTATAATACTTTTGTGTGTGGTTAAATTTGGTTTTGGCAGGAGGTCGCTTTAAGAAAGATTCAAGGCAAACTTGATGGCTTTTTCAACTAATTGCATCTTGGAATTACTGAGGGTAGTAATGTGAGTTTGTATAAGTGGCTTGGGAATTGTGAGAATCGTATCGAGATTGACTGCACACTTCGCCCCGTTTCATTGCCAATCGTCTCTTGTCATGGTTTCTCCAGCCAGCAGCGCTGAAACTTGTGCCATATCAGGCTCTTCAGGAATTTGCTCATAGCCCTTTTTGTAAACTTGATCAAGTTGTTGCTCTTGCAGATAGCGCAAGAAAAATGTGAGGGCCTTGTTAATAAATTCTGCCCGATTATTAAAGCGATTTGCAACGGCTTGATCAACTTCTTTTAACAAGCCCTCGTCAAGAGCAATTTGTATCGTCTTCAATGTCAACTTCGCCGGTCATGTTTTGCCAAAAAAATGGCTCTTATCTATAGAGGCCTCTCATGCAAAGCAGCGATGTGAAAGATACGCGAACCTTGATTTTGCGCGTCACGGCGCCGGACGCCACGCTCGCTATGAAACATCGGGCGTTTGGCGAGATGATCGCACAATTTCAAGACATGGTGTTTGGCTGCGCCTATGCCGTGCTGGGCGATTCGTATCTGGCCGAAGAAGCGGCGCAGGAAGCCTTTATCGTCGCCTGGCAAAAGCTCGAGCAGCTCCGGCAGCCGGAAGCGTTTCCCGCCTGGCTCAAACGAATCGTGTTCACACAATGTAATCGCCTGACGCGAGGCAAGCGCCTTGAATTTGTGCCGCTGGCGTCGGCGGCTGATTTTCCCGCTGCCGATCCTGATCCGATCGCCGGCGTTGAAAAACTTGAATTGCAAGCCAACGTGCTGAAAGCGATTGGCGAGTTGCCGGAACACGAGCGCCTGACCATCACGCTTTTCTATATCAATGACTATTCGCAAAATGAAATCGGCGAATTTCTCGAAGTGCCGGTAACGACCGTTGCCAGGCGGCTGCACACCGCCCGCCGGCGTTTGAAGCAAAGAATGATCGACATGCTCAAAGACGACCTCGAACAACTTCGTCCCTCGCGCAATGAAAGCTTTGTCGAGCAGGTGAGCACGCGGTTGCGTCCCTTTGTCGAACAGGATTGGGGCCATATCTCCGCGCTTGCATATACTCTCGAACCCGACTACCGCGCGGATGCTGAGGCGTGGTTGCACGCTCGCCGGCAGTTTGACGAAGCGCGCTACATGCGCCGGCACTATGTTGCCGAGCATGCCAATACGAAGCAGATTCTCGGTTACGGCGCGATCGAGCAAAGCATTTTTCGCCCCAATTACCGGCTGTTCCTGCTCGCCAACGCCAAGTGGCTGGGAGCTGGTGTGGGAGACTTGTTGCTCGATCGACTGCTGGAAGATTTGCGGGAAGTGAACGCCATCACAGTTTGGGCGAGGAGTTACATCTCCCAAACCGATCTGCTGGCTTTCCTTGCCGAACGCGGCTTTGTGGAAACGAACCGCATTTGGGATTTGCGATTGACTTTATCGGAAGCGGAGCATGCAGATTTTTTTCCCGCCAGAGAGCAAGTGTCGGCGCGCGGCCTCGTCATCACCACATTCGCGGAAGAGCGGCAGCGCGATCCTGATTGTTTGCACAAGCTGCACGCGTTTCTCAATCTCGTGAAGGCCGACGATCTTCAGCGCCAGCCTTTCAGCCCCATCCCGTTTGAGGCCGTCGTGAGCTGGTTCGAGAAAAGTTATGTCTTGCCCGATGCTTGTTTCATTGCCAAACACGGCGCCGATTATATCGGTTTTGCCGACTTGATACTTTTCGAGGCGCTGCCAGGCGGTGTAAAAATCGGCTTCACCGGCGTGAAACGAGAATATCGCCGGCAAGGCGTGGCGACCGCGCTCGAGCTGCGCGCCATTGAATATGCGCGGGCGCACGGCTATCAAACCATTCGCGCCTTCACGCCTGCGGCAAATCCAGCGATGCTCGCCCTCAATAAAAAGCTGGGATTTCAGCGCCGGTTCGGTTATGTCACGATGGAAAAATTTTTGCGAAATGTCGCCACCATTGATTTCAACGTTTATGATGGGTATGTCGGGCAGTATGCGCCCGCCCCTGATTTGGCGGCGAAATTTGGCTTTGACCCTGGATTCGTCGTTACGATCACAAAGGAGGGGCAACGCCTTTTTGTCGCCGCCAAGGAGCAGAAAAACGAGCTATTCCCCGAATCAGAGACCGAATTTTTCATCAAGGAATTTTACGGCCATCTCAAATTTGTACGGGACGAAAAAGGCGAAGTCTCCCACTTGATTTTTCGCGATCCCGAACATGAAGGGCAGGCCCAAAAGATCAAATGATCCGCATTCACTCATCAAATACTCTCGAGGAGAAAAACATGCTGAACTGCTGGCTTCAACTCATCATAATTTGCGGTTTGATGCTCTGGTACGGAGATGCCGGCCTTTTGAGCACACCTCGCCCACAAAATGATTCCGTGCGGAAGAACGAAGCCGTAAGCTTTCGCATCGATGGCATGCACTCTTCCATCGAATTTACCGTGCCGTTCATGGGCCTCACGAAAGTCAGAGGCCGTTTCGACGAATTTTTTGGAACCGTTTTTTACGATGCCACGAATCTTGCGCAAAGCGCGGTCGAGATCGTGATCAAGGCCGCCAGCCTCAACACCGGCGTGGAGAAAAGGGATGGGGATTTGCGATCCACCCATTACTTCGACGTAAAAAATTATCCCGCCATCACTTTTAAAAGCCGGCGTTGCGAGAAGCGAGACGGCAAAGAAGTGGCGATTGGCATATTGACCACGCACGGCGTCGCCAAAGAGATTGCCTTGCCTTTTTCCATCCTCGGAGAGCTCAAAGACGCCAAGCACCACGAGATGGGGATTGCCGTCGGGCCGGTGCTGCTCAATAGAACGGAGTACGGGGTTGGCAAAGTCACGAAAGCCTACGCCGATCGCATCTTCGTGGGAGATGAAGTCGAAATTAACATTCTCCTCCGCTTGATCGCCGAGCCGCCGGAGGAAAAAGCGCTGGCGGCGCAGCATCCTGCGGTGGCGATGAGCCAAACCGAATGGGAGAAATTCATCGGGGCGTATGAGGCGGAAGCGCCGAAAATGAAGGTGTGCGTCGAGCCGCTTGGCGATCAGCTCATCATGCAAATGCCGGGCGCTGGAATTGCCCCTCTCGTTCCGATTGGACAGGCGGCGTTCCGCATAAAAGGTGTTGGCGGCTTGGCAGAGTTCGATTTGGACGCCGGCCACGCGCAGAGCTTGACCATCAAGATTTCCGGGCAACCCGCTTTAGTCTTGCCAAGAAAGGAATAGACTCTTCAAATTGGGGAGTCTGTTACAAGTGATATCTTTGCAAAAAAGCAAAGAAATCTGGCTCACGGAAATAGAACTCTCACGGGAATGAATTCATGAAAATCCCTTCCGTGAGAGTTCCCTTCCGTGAGCGATCTTTTTGGTTGCGGTCCTGGCCCGCCTAGGGCTTTGGCAGGGCAGACTTGTCCCCGTTGTGCCATAAGGCCCACAAACTCAGAATAAAATTCTGAAAGCTTATATCTATTCAAACCACATT
>JBOHQZ010000645.1:0-4299 GCA_050732275.1 bacterium | reverse complement strand
TCATAGCGACACCTCTGCAATTAGATTTCAGATAACAAGGTCTTTTTATCAGAGAAGAGGAAATGATGTTATGCCGTACGTGTTTAGTCCATGCCGTCCGGATTAGAACTTCACCGGCATCTCCGGCCACGCTTCCCACGGCCAGTAGAAATTCCAATAGGGGCCGCGCAGGAACGTGCCGATGATCATGAAAATAATAATCACCGCACAGATGCTAATAAAAACCCAATTTTGTATTTTCCGTTCTTTTGCAAACCACACACCGACCGAGTTAATGCTCGACTTATCGCGATATGGCCACCAAACCGCCAACGCCAGCAAAATAGTCGGCAACAAAATGCCGCCGACGAGCGCGCCGTTAATCGTGAACGGGCCGATTTTAATCGTCGCGATCGTCACAATCTCTTGCAGCCAGAGAAAATACCACGGCGCTTTGGCCGGATTCGGCGTGACCGCGGGATTGGCCGGCGCTTCCAGCGGCGCGCGGAAAATAATTGACAGCACCAATGTCGCCACAAATGTCAGCAACATGACGAGCCAAATGCGCCGCAAGAGATGCGGCGAAGAAGGCACGGTATTTTTCTCTTCATCCACCATCGTGTTCTGCACGTGGACCGTCGTGCCGTTGGTAATGCCGAGCAGCGAATACGTTTTGCTTTTGACTGGCGCGATTTTCTCCGGCGTTTGATTCAACGCTTCGCGATCCGCCACCGCGAGGCCGCCGTCTTTGCGCACGCGCCACATGTGATAAGAAAACAAGAACAACACAATCATCGGCAGAAAGAAAACATGCAGCACATAAAAGCGAATGAGGGTGTTTTGCTCAATGGTATTGCCGCCGAGCAGGAAGAAGCGCATGGCTTCGCCAACCAGCGGCGCGGAACTGGCGATGTTCGTGCCGACGGTGATGGCCCAATACGCCAGTTGATCCCACGGCAACAGGTAACCGGTGAAAGAAAGTAAAAGCGTCGTGATCAGTAACACCAGACCGATAATCCAGTTCAGCGGGCGATTCGCGCCGACCGCGCCACCGTTCTTATACGCGCCGGTGAGAAACACGCGCACCATGTGAAGAAGCACCACGGCGACCATCAAATGCGCGGCAATACGGTGCACCGAGCGCAGCAGCCAGCCGAATGAGATGACGAATTCAATATCCTTCACCGAGGTATAGGCGCGCTCCACCGAGGGCACATAAAGAAACATCAAAATTACGCCGGTGAAAACGAGAATCATGAACAGCACGAACGAGATCGTGCCGAGCCACATCGAATAATTCCACGCGAGGCTGCGCTTGGAAATTTTATTCGGAAACCAATGCAGCAGCAAATTTTTGACGATGGCATCGCCAGCCTCTTTGTCGCTGCTCGGCTTCCACGTCCACGTGAGTTTATTGTAAACTTTTTTTGTTGATTCTATGACGGGCATGGTGGCTCCATTCAACTGTATTATAGTTTCAGGCGGCGCATCATTTGAGATGCGCCGCCTGTCGTACGGCTATGGTTAGCTCAAACTCAAAACCACGCGCCCATTGATTTCCCCATTCTTCAGCCGTTTGAAAATGGCATTGATCGCCTCCAGCGGTTGCATTTCAATCTGCGGCTTGATTTTTCCTTCTGCGGCAAATTGCAAGCTTTCCTCGAGGTCTTTGCGCGTGCCTACAATCGAACCGCGAATGGTGAGACGCTTGAGCACCACATCAAAGATCGGCGTGGGAAAATCTCCCGGCGGCAAGCCCACGAGTGAACACGTGCCGCCAGACCGCAACATCGCTATGCCTTGCTGAAAGACCGTGCGCGAAACTGCCGTGATCAGCACGCCGTGAGCGCCGCCGATTTCCTTTTGAATGATTGCAGCCGCATCCTGGGTTTTGCCATTCACCGTCAATTCCGCGCCGAGATTGCGCGCCAATGCCAGCTTATCATCGGCGATGTCCACTGCCGCGACATGTCTGCCCATCGCGCGCGCATATTGCACCGCTATATGTCCCAAGCCGCCGGCGCCGATGATCACGACCCATTCGCCCGGCTTTGTGTTCGTTTCTTTGAGGCCTTTGTAAGTCGTCACGCCCGCGCACAAGACCGGCGCAGCGATAGCGAGATCAAGACCCTTGGGAATCCGGCCAACATAAGCCGCCGGCGCGAGCACGTATTCGGCATAACCGCCATTCACCGAATAACCCGTGTTCTGCTGGTGCGGGCAAAGCGTTTCCCAGCCGGTGAAGCAATACTCACAAGCGCCGTACGCTTTGTGCAGCCAAGGCACGCCCACGCGATCTCCTTCTTTCAATAACGTCACGCCTTCACCGAGCGCGGCAACATAGCCCACACCTTCATGGCCAGGGATAAACGGCAAGGCTGGTTTCACCGGCCAATCGCCGTCTGCCGCATGCAAATCAGTGTGACAAACACCGCTCGCGGCAATCTTCACGAGAATTTGCCCAGGGCCTGGACGAGGCACGACAACTTCCTCCAGACTCAATGGCTGTCCGAATTTGTGGACAACCGCGGCTTTCATTTTTTTAGGTAACATAACTCCTCCTGAATTTTTGAGGTAAAACATATATGCTTCGATTACACCGTTAGCCGAAAATTCTGCTCGACTTCGTTGCTCATATCAACAACAAGCTGGCCGTCATCCGGAGAAACTTCTAGCTTGTACCATTGCAGCGGGCGCGGCGCGGGGCCGGCGTAATTCGTGCCATCGGCGTAAAACTTCGAGCCGTGGCATGGGCAATGAAATTCAAATGGAACGTTTCTCTTCTCGCCGTCAATCTCGACTTGTTTGGGCTGATTGAGCTTCGCATATTTCACCGTGCAGCCGAGATGCGTACACGCCGCTGAGATGGCATAAAAAGATTTTCCCTCTTTAAAAATATAAAGCCGTTTGTCCTCGAGAAACGTCATGCCTTCGGCAAGATTGGTTGGCGAACCGATTTTGAATTTCTGCGGCGGCTCGTAAAGCACGTTCGGAATCAACGAGCGAAACGATTGCCAGCTAAAGCCCACGAATCCCGCCAGCATGCTGCCGAAACCGAGTTTTTGCAAAAACGACCGGCGTGATTCCGGCTGAGAGTTATTGCTTGTTGATGGTTGAGAATTATTTTTTCTGAAAATTTTCATATCATCTAACCTTTCGTTCGATCATAGCACGTTACACGTATCACGTTAAACGTGTAGCGGTCTATAATCAGATAGCTTCTTTTTCCTCATAATAGAACACTTCCATCGTCATTGCATCCGTCGGGCAGCGAATGGCGCACAAGCCACAGCGGATGCAAGTCTCGTCGTCTTTCAGCATCGCCGTTGTTGGCTGGAAAGGATCGAGATTGTATTGTTGCAGCAATTGGGTTTTGGTATTTTCGTCAACCTCCAACTGCGCCAACGGCACGAGCTTCAAGCAATATTCCGGACAAATATCGACGCAGCGGTTGCACATCACGCATTTTTCGGCATCGTAAATCGTTTGAATGTGGCACGCCAAACAACGCTCGGCCTGGCGGCGCGCTTGTTCTTCATTGTAGCCGGTTTCGACTTCGGAGATGCCGGTGCGGCGCTGCAAATCAATCGTCGGCGGCGCTTCGCGTTTGTACTGTTCGAAATCTTCCGGACGGGTGAATTGCCGCGTGGGAATCTTTTCGATGGACAGGTTATAAAAAGTTTGAAGCTGAACGCCGCGCAGATGCTCATCAATCGACAGCGCGGCTCTTTTGCCGTTCGCAATCGCATCGATGATGTTGCGCGGGCCGAAGGCCACGTCGCCACCGGCGTAAATTCCAGCCGCGGTCGTCGCTAAAGTTTCGGGGTTGATTTTGATGAACCGGCTCGGCGTCAGCTCGATGCCATCGGAAGGTTTGATGAATGAGAGATCGGCTTGTTGGCCGATGGCGAGAATCACCGAATCCGTCTCGAATATTTCCGAATAGTTCTGATCATAAATCGGATTGAAGCGGCCATTTTCATCATACGTGCGCTGCACGCCGATGAACTCGACGGCTTTGACTTTGCCGTTGTCGCCGACGAAACGTTTCGGGCCGCGCTGCGGATGAAAGACAATGCCTTCGTGTTGGGCTTCCTCGAATTCTTCGTGACCTTGTGAAGTGCGCAACACCGGCATTTCGGCAAACGACTCCAAACTGGCGATGTGAACTTCCGAAGCGCCACCGCGCATCGCTACTCGTGCCGCATCGACAGCTTCGTGAATCGTCGTCGTGTCCGGCTCCGGCCCGCCGCGCAGTGCCATGCGCGCGGCATCAAACGCGACAAAGCCGCCGCCGATCACCAAAACCTTTTTGCCGAG
>JBOHQZ010000644.1:0-4305 GCA_050732275.1 bacterium | reverse complement strand
GATTTTTCTACATACGCCTCGACTTCGCCTTTACGCTCCGGCGCCGCAAGATGCATGGTGAGCGGATGCTCCGGCGCCAATACCATGAAGGTCACGCCGAAGAGTGTATCGACACGGGTGGTGAAGACCGGAATTTGATGATCGTGTTTGGTGTGTTTGACCGTGAAAATAATTTCCGCGCCTTCGCTGCGGCCGATCCAATTGCGCTGCATCAATTTGATCGGCTCCGGCCAGTTGATCGTATCGAGATCAGCGAGCAGGCGGTCGGCGTATTCGGTGATTTTGAAATACCACTGCTTCAAATCTTTTTTGGTGACTTCGGAATCGCAGCGCCAGCAACGTCCGGCTTCGACTTGCTCGTTGGCGAGAATGGTTTTGCACTGGGGGCACCACCACTGGCTGCCGATGGCCTGATACGCCAGGCCGCGCTTGAAGAGCAGTTGGAAAAACCACTGCGTCCAATGATAAAAATCCGGCGCCGAAGAGTTGACCTCACGCTCCCAGTCATACGAGGTTTCGATGAGCTGCATTTGCCGGCGATAATTGTCGGTGTTGCGCTTGGTGATCACCGCCGGATGCACTTTCATTTTGATGGCATAATTTTCCGCCGGCAGGCCGAACGCGTCCCAGCCCATTGGATGCAGAACATTGTAACCTTTCATGCGCATGTAGCGCGCGATGACGCAAGTGGGAACATAATTTCTGCAATGCCCGACCGAAAGCCCGTCGCCGGAAGGATAGGGAAAGAAATCCAGCACATAGTATTTCGGTTTATTCGAGTCGGCGCCCGTTTTGTACAAACCAATCTGCTGCCAATAAGGCCGCCATTTCGCTTCGAGCGCTTTGAAGTCGTAACGTTTTTCAGACATGGTGAATCCTTCGTGTGTTCTTTTTCTTGCTTATTGTCCGTTTATGAGTCGTGTAATCAGGTGCGATCGTTGACTTATTCTTGACGAACTCTTGTACGAATTCGCCTCCGATTTGCAGTTTTTTTCAAGATGTTTCTATCATCCAGAAACTCCACCGGCTCTGCATCGTTGCCATGCTCCCACATGAGAGAGAAAAACCAAATGCCACTTTCTCCAATACAGAAATCCGCTGGCGTGAAAGTCATCTTGGAATCAAGAGGCGGCTCTGGCCGTTGCGGATTATACTCTGCTTGCCAACCGAATGCCTCTCCTTTCCAACCCCTCCCCTTAACGTGTAGTTTAGCAGCAAACTCCCTGACCTCATCGAGGTTTGGAATGGCAAGCGGCACGATGGCAGCATAATCATCATGTGTATTAATTTTAACTTTAGCGGTTGCCACGTTTCCGTTGCTCTTTTCGCCATATAAAACCAAAATTTGTAGCCCCTGACTCGCAAAACAACAGGCATATTTTTTCTGATTTGCCGTTCGGTTTTCGTCAAGCTAATAATTTACGCAATTTTTTCAAAGAAAAAAAGCATAATTTTCCTAATACCCTCGCGCCTGCCCTTCGCCTCGCGGGTCCGCGCCGCCGGAAAATTTCACCGGCTTGCCGGCGGCGTCATATTCAATGACCAAGCCATGAGCATTGCCGAGCCTTTCGACGACGCGAAGCTTATGCCCAAAGGAAGCCAAAGCATCGCGAACAGAGTCAGAAATGCTCTCTTCGACTGCGATCAAATCCGGCTCGACGAAACTGATCCGCGGCGCCGCGATGGCCTGTTGAACGTTCATCTTGAAATCGATGAGATTCATCACCATTTGCGGCACGGTTTGGCCGATGGTGTGGCCGCCGGGGGTGCCGATGGCAACCCAGGGCTTGCCGTCACGCATGATGATCGTCGGGCAATCTCCGGAGAGTTTATGGCGGCCCGCGTGGGCGTCCATTGGATTGCCCTTCGGCTCGAACGTGCAATAAGCGAGCGAATTGTTGAGCCAAATTCCCGTGCCGGCGGGCATAATTCTGCTGCCAAACAAATTGCCGAGCGTTTGCGTGGCGCTGACGATATTTCCCCATTGATCTGCAACCACAAAATGGGTGGTGTGCATGGCAGCGTCCGAAAAAATTGTTGGTGGGATGAACGGCTTGGCGTGTTCCAAATCAATACTCGCGACTTGTTCCTCCCAGTAAGTTTCCGAGAGCAACATGTTCAACGGCGGCGGGTTGATCTCAGGATCGCCGGCATAGCGCAAGCGGCACCAAAAGGCATGTTTTGTGACTTCGGCAAACCGGTGCAAGTACGCAGCGGTATTGTGTCCGAGAGCTTGCGCGTCGAAACGGCTCATCATGCCCAATCGGATCAGCGAGGGAAAAGCCGTAGCCGGCGGCGAGGCGGTGATGACTTGCGCGCCGCGATAATTGATGCTAATCGGCTCCCACCATTCGGCTTTATTCTCGCGTAAATCTTTTAAAGTCAAAAAGCCGCCGGCCTCTCGCATGGCCGCATCAATCGCCTCTCCCAATTCACCGCCTTGTACGACCTCGGCACCTTGCTCGGCAATTCGTCTTAACGATTTTGCCAAATCTTTTTGGATGAGCAGCTCACCGGCTTTGAGCGGCGCGCCTTCCTTTCCATAGAATGCTTTCGCATGCTCCGGAAACTCAGGAAAACTTCTTTCGATGAACGAGGCGGTCGATTGATTGAGGGGAAATCCCACCTCAGCAACTTTGATGGCCGGCTCAAAAAGTTGGCGCCATGCCATTCCGCCAAATCGTTTCGACATGGCCGCCCAGGCATTCGCATTTCCAGGCGTCGATACGGCTTTCGCGCCACGCCGATTCTCTTCGTAATTCGGCGTGGGCGCGCGAAAAAGATCTGAATCGACGGCCTGCGGAATTCTGCCGCTGCAATTCAGGAAATGCGTTTGGCCGGTCTTGGCATCATAAACCAAAATCGTTCCATAGCCGCCGATGCCGGACATCATGGGTTCAACGACGTTCAGCATAGCGGCGACGGCCACAGCCGCATCGAAGGCATTGCCGCCGGCCTGCAAAATTTCCAGTCCGGCTTGCGTCGCCAGCGGATGCGCCGTGCTGACCATGCCATTGGCGCCAAATGCAGGCTCGGCTGCCGAATTTTCGGATGGTTTTGTTTTTTCCTTTTCTCCACAAGCGGCGAAGCAGATGATAAATAGATAGAAAAAGAATTTAGTGATCATGCCTTTCCTCTTCGATCTTTAACGAGCCAGATTTGAGCAATGAAATCAGAAAAAATTTCCAACGGATGAAAAGCGACCAACGGATTAACCCAACTGACCAAAATCTTGAGCCGTTGGGTTCATCTATGTGCAGTCCGTAAAAAATGTTGTGATCGGAGCCGGCCAAATCGGAATTGAAAATCAAACGTGCGCCGGCTTGCCGCAGCGTGCGCCAGGCATAAGCGCCTTTGAGGCGCTGCGGGCCGAGGCGCGCTTCCGCCCAGGTTTTGTCCTCGACCGCATGCGGCGGTTCCATCGAAGCGATGATCTCCGAGGCTTTGAAGCGCGGAAAATCGTCGGGATGAATCACCTGCGCGTGTTCGATGCGATGGCGCAGCGATTGGGCTTGGGGATTGGCGGCAATGACTTTCTCGAAAAATTCCAGCGTTTCGCGGTTGCCGGCGTCGCCGATGGCGTGAATGCCGACTTGAAAACCGGCGTGAATCATTTCCGCTACCAGAGCTTGATTGAAACCGTAGTTCTCGCCGCTGAGGCCGCGATGTCCGGGCATATCGGAATAATCCTCGAGCAAGCGGGCGCCGCGCGAGCCGAGCGCGCCGTCGTAATAGGCTTTTACCGAGCGTGTGATGAGCATTTTGTCGTTGGAGCGATCCGGCCCGGCCTCGCGCCTGGCGCGCATCAATTCTTCATCTCTCGCGCTGATCATGGCGTAGACTCTAATTTTCAACTTCCCCTCGGCTTCCAAACTTTCGAGCGCCTGCATCAGCGGCGCGCCCACACCGGCTTCGTGGACGGCAACGTATCCAGATTTTGCCATTTCTTCCAAGCCGGCAAGCACCCATCTTTTTCGCTGTTCGTGGCTCGGTTCCGGTATCGCCACCGAGACCAGCCGCGTGGCATTGTTCATGAACAAACCGGTCGGATTTCCCGATTTGTCCTTCACAATCTCGCCGCCGGCCGGTGCTGGCGTCTCAGCGGTAATGCCGGCTTTCTCCAACGCCAAACGATTGGTCCACACGGCGAAACTGTGCAGGCCGTTCATGACGACCGGATGATCGGGCACGCGTTCGGAGAGCAATTGCACGTCGGGATAATGATTCGCCCAAGCGCCTTCATCCCAGCCCCAGCCGACGATCCATTCGCCTTTGCGGACGTTCGCCGCATGCGCTGCAATAAGC
>JBOHQZ010000643.1:0-4306 GCA_050732275.1 bacterium | reverse complement strand
CCCTTACCGCAAGCCCTTGGTACTGCGCGGTGCAAGGCAAGTCGGGAAAACCACAGCCATTGAAATTTTTTCCAGAGAGTTCGAGAATTACATCCATCTAAATCTCGAGCTAAAGGGAGATCGTGACATCTTCGATGAAGCTCTATCGATCAAGGAGCTTTTCCAGGCCATTTTGGTAATTAAGAATATCAAATTAAAGAACGGCAAAACGCTGCTGTTTATCGACGAAATTCAGAATTCGCCGGTTGCCGTGAAAATGCTCAGGTATTTCTACGAAAAGCTGAAAGAGCTTTACGTCGTCGCCGCCGGGTCGTTATTCGAATTGATGCTGGAAAAAAGCCAGATCAGCTTTCCCGTCGGCCGGGTTCAATTCGCTTACATGTATCCCCTGACTTTCGAGGAGTTTCTCGAGGCGAATCGCGAAGAGCAGCTTCTGGAAACTTACCGCGCGACGCCGGTAAAAGCGTTCGCCGTCGCCAAGCTATTCGAATGGTTTCATCGTTACACGATGATCGGGGGAATGCCCGAAATCGTAAAACAGTATTCAGAGAACAAAGACGTTCCCGCGCTAAAAACGTTATATGAATCTTTGCTGACTTCCTACCTCGACGATGCGGACAAATACGCGCGTAATCCGACGATGCGGCAAATTTTGCGGCATTGCCTCGAGTCCGTTCCGTTCGAAGCCGGAAAACGCATCAAATTCCAAGGCTTTGGCAACTCGAATTATCGCTCGCGGGAGGTGGGGGAAGCGCTGCGAACGATAGAAAGAGCCATGCTCATTTATCTGATCTATCCTTCCACCTTGCTCCAGCTTCCCGTTGTGGCCGATCAAAAAAAATCTCCCAAGCTGCAATTCGTCGATACCGGCCTTTTGAATTATTTTGTCGGTTTGCAGCC
The DNA here is from genome assembly GCA_050732275.1 of bacterium. GTDB lineage: Bacteria > Zhuqueibacterota > Zhuqueibacteria > Zhuqueibacterales > Zhuqueibacteraceae > Zhuqueibacter. Next base: position 3,406 of record JBOHQZ010000643.1, on the reverse strand, counting down.
GGTATTTTTCCAATACGCCGATCTCCATTCTTTTTATAAGGGGCTGATTGCCGAACATATCGTCAGACAAGAGCTGATTGCACAAAACGCCGAAGACAACAAAAAGTTTCTGTTTTGGGTTCGGGAAAAGAAACAATCCAACGCCGAGATCGATATCTTGTTGCCCCACAAAAGTTACGTTATCCCCGTTGAGGTCAAATCCGGCAAAACCGGCGCGATGCGGTCTTTGCACCAGTTTGTCGATGAGTCAAAGCATTCGTATGCGGTTCGTCTTTACGAAGGCGGCTTCGAGATCACCGAATCAAAAACGCCTGAAGGCAAGGCTTATAAGCTGCTGAACTTGCCCTACTTTCTTGCCGGGAGAATTCATGACTATTTGGAACTTCTTGTAAAAGCATAGGGCGGAGGGCAGAGAGTTTAGAGCTTCTTTGCTCTTCGCTCTTTGCCCTCAGCCCTATGCCCTCCGCTCATTCATACCTCAATGCTTCGACCGGATTCGCCAGCGCCGCTTTGATGGTTTGAAAACTCACTGTTAGCATGGCGATGAGCAAGGCCACGCCAGCGCCAGAGAGAAACGGCAGCGCGTTGATATTGATGCGATAGGCGAAGTCTTCGAGCCATTTTTTCATGATGAAATAGGCGACCGGCCACGCAATAAGATTGGCGAGCAAAACCAGCGTGAGAAATTCTCGCGACAGCAACTTCACGATACCGGGAACGGAAGCGCCGAGAACTTTCCGAATGCCAATTTCTTTGGTGCGCTGTTCTGCTGCGAAAGAAGCCAAGCCGATCAATCCCAAACACGCCACAAGAATCGCGAGCATCGCGAACGTGCCGAAAATCTCACCCTGCCGCTTTTCCGTCCGATACAATGCGTCGAAGGCTTCATCGAGAAACCGGTATTCGAACGGCTGGCCGGGATTGAATTCCCCCCATTTGCCTTCGAGGAATTTCATCGTGCTCGCGATATTTTCCAGGCGAATGCGAACGACAGCATTCCACGCCATGTACGGCGCGACGAAGTAAACCGTCGGCACGATCTCATCGTGCAAAGATTCGAAATGAAAATCTTTCAACACGCCGATAACCTGGCCGTTGCGCTCGATCCACTGGCCTTGATTCCAGTCAACAATCTCCGAGCTGCCGAAGCTTTTGCCGATGGCAGTCTCCGGCGTCCAGCCAATCGCTTTCACTGCCGCTTCGTTGAGAATAAAAGCCGAAGTCGCATCAGTGGCAAACGCCCTCGAAAAACTGCGGCCGGCAGCCAGCTCGAGGCCGAGCAGCTCGATAAAATCGAAATCCGTCCACACGGTTTGCATGCCTCGGCGTTGATCCTCCGGCACACTTTCCGGACGTGTACCGAGATTGCTGCCCAAACGGCCGGGCGGAACTCTGGAGGATATCGAGGCCATGACGACGCCGGGGTTTTGCGCCAGCTCATGTCGGAATTGCTCGAATTGCTGTCGCAGGGAGAGGGGCACACCGGAGATGGCAACGACATGCTCCTTGTTGAACCCCAATTTGATGTCGCGTGCATACTGCAATTGGCGATAGACGATAGCGGTCACGACGATGAGAAAAATCGAGATGGCAAATTGCAGCGTCACCAACGTTTTTCTGAGAATCGCGCCGCGGCTGTTTTTTCCGGCGGCGCCCTTCATCACCTGCACCGGCTCGAAGGTCGACAACACAAAAGCAGGATAACTGCCGGCGACGAGGCCAACGAAAAGCGCGATCACCAACAAGCTCGCCAGCATAGCCCAATTTCTGGTGAGATCGAGCGACAACTCTCTTTCAACAAAACCGTTGAAGGCCGGCAGCACCAATTGCACGATGACCAACGCCAGCAGCAGCGCGACGAGTGCAAAGAACAGCGACTCGCCCAAAAATTGTCGCCGCAGTTGCGCCCGCACCGCGCCCAAAACTTTTCGCATGCCGACTTCCCTCGCGCGTTTGGCCGAACGCGCCGTCGCCAGGTTCATGAAATTAATGCAGGCGATCAACAGAATGAAAAAAGCGATGGCGGTGAAAGCATAAACATAAATGATATCGCCGTTGGCCTCAAGCTCTCCGGAGGTGTGCGAGTGCAGATGAATATCGGTAAGCGGCATCAACTTCAAGCGCACGGCTGAGGCCCAATCCGGCATGTGTTTTTTGACGAATGCGTCAAAGCGGCCCTCCAGCTCTGCGGGAAAGGTGCCAGCCGGAAGCACGAGATAAGTATAAACTGTCATCTCTCCCCAATTTTTCAAAACGATCCGCGAGAACTCTTGATTGGCAACGGCCATCGAGGCGAGGAAATCGCAATGAAAATGCGAATTGCGCGGCAGCTCGGCCATGATGCCGGTTATCTTCAGCTCGTCGTTATCATAAGTAAGGGATTGCCCGATGGGATTATCGTCACCAAAATATTTGCGCGCCATCTCTTTGGTGATGACGACCGTGTACGGATCACGCAAGGCCGTCGCCGGATCGCCCTCCAGCAGTTGCAAACTGAAAACTTCGAAGATATTGGGATCAACGAAATAGAAGCCGGTTTCATTGAAGCGCTTTTCGCCGCGCCGGACCAAAGTCCGCCCTTGCGGATAGAGGCGAACGATTTGAGGCAGCTCGGGAAAATCGGTGCGCATCGCCTCGGCCAGGCGATACGGATTGATCGCATTTTCACTCGTTTCACCGGTTTGAGGATTGTGCCAGGCAATCTGAATGCGATAGACATTTTCTTTATTCTTATGAAAGCGATCGTAGCTGAGCTCATCCTGCACGAAAAGCAGAATCAGAATGCAGCACGCCATGCCGATGGCCAAGCCGGCAATGTTGATAAATGAATAGGCCTTATTGCGGCGCAAATTGCGCAAAGTGATTTTAAGGTAATTCTTGAGCATAGAGCCTCCGGAAAATAACCCACTGCGGACAAAACGCAACCGAAAAGAAAATAATCGCTCACGGAACTGGAACAGCGCACGGAAATGAAACACAAAACCCTTTATTTCCGTGCGTGTTCCATTCCGTGCGCTAAATTTTTTTGCTTTTTCTGAAAAGATTTCACTTTAACGAGACTACACCAGATTTTCAAACAAGTTGAAAACTGAAGCCCTTCGGGCAGCGTGAGAAATGAAATTTCCCAACGGCTAGAAACAACGCAACCGATATAAAATTTTTTGTACCTCAAGTCTTTTCTGAAAAACAAAATAATTTTGGGCAAAACTATTAAAAAAGCTTTACAAATTGTTTTGCCTTAAATGGTTTTGCCTTTCAAAAAGTATGCGAAGAATTACGTTTTTCCATCCGTTGCGTTGTTTCTATCCGCTATATTGAAATGCAAGTAATTTCTTTCTCATCGCGAGGTTTTTATCAACCTTCGTAATTTCAGTTGTGCTGGTGTTTAGCACAACTGAAATTACGA
>JBOHQZ010000642.1:0-4313 GCA_050732275.1 bacterium | reverse complement strand
CTGGCGTAAACATTGGCCCCGTTCTGTATCAGTGCTCGCACCGTTCCATTGGCATTCGGATCCCACGCGGTCGGATCTGCCGTGGTGAGGTCAACCGCGGCCAAGCGGTTGCGGGTTTGTCCTTTAAGGGTATTAAAATCGCCGCCGATGTACAGCGTTGAGCCGTCCAATGCCATGACGAAAACGATGCTGGAGGTATTCAAATTAGGGTTCCATGCTGTAGCTTGTCCGGTGTTGGCATTTATGGCAGCGAGTGCCTGCCTGGCTTGACCGCCAACACTATGGAAATCTCCGCCGGCGTAGACGGTGGCGCCATCCTTTAAAATGGTGTACACACCGCCGACGGCGATATTGGGATTCCAACTTGTTGCGAGGCCGGTGTTGATATCAAGCGCGGCTAAAAGATTTCTGGTTTGGCCGCCGATCGCCGTAAATGATCCGCCCACATATACGGTGGAGCTGTCTATCGTCATGGCAAACACATTACCATTAGCATTGGGATTCCAAGCGGTAACGGCGCCGGTTATGGCGTCGATGGCGGCAATACGATTTCTCGGCACAGTAAATGTGCCGCCGATATATACGTTGGGTCCACTTGTCGCAATGACACGAACCGAGTGGTTGACATTCGGATTCCATGCGGTCACCGCACCGGTTGCAGCATGCAATGCGGCGAGCCGATTTCGGAATTGTCCACCGATACTCCTAAAACTTCCACCGGCATATATTACTGAACCGCTGCTGTTGGTCGCTAATCCACGAACCTCTACCGGAGCGGCCGGACTCCATGCTATCAGACTCCATGCTGTAGCTTTGCCGGTAGTCTTATCCAGGGCAGCAATCCGATGCCTGGATTTTCCGCCAATAGTGGTAAATTGGCCGCCGACGTAAATTGTCGATCCCTTCACGTATATTGCCTGAACCGCGCCGTTAGCGTTAGGATTCCAGCTCAAAGGTGTGCTTGAATAAATAGAAAACGACTTAATACCAAAACTACCGCCGACATAGAGTGTAGTTCCGTTTATGACGAGAGTGTAAATATACACGCTGACACTGGGTTTCCAAATCGTGACTTGACCATTAGTTATATCAAATGCTGCGAGATGTTGTCGCGCTTGCCCTCCGGCACTGCTAAATAATCCGCCAACGAAGAGTAAAGAATCACTGACAGCAATAGCGGTAACTCCTTTATCAAGCACCGGATTCCAAGTGGTCGCATTTCCCGTTGCCATATCGATGGCGGCAAGATATTTTCTGCTTTGCCCGCCTATCGACTCAAAGGTGCCTCCCACATACACTGTTGTATCTTTGATCGCTAACGCGCGGATAATACCGGAGGCATTGGGATTCCAGGAAGTTGCCTCTCCGGTCGAGGCTTCCAACGCAGCTATGCCCTTTCTTTGTTGTCCCGCAATACTGGTAAAATTGCCGCCAACATAAACCGTGGAACCGCTCACGACAATGGCGTAAATACGCATAGAATTGTAGTAAAAGGCGAGAGGGTCATTTGCAATTGTTCCGGAAGGATTGGGGTCCCAGTTGGGATCAACCGTGCCATCAGCTTTGATATGAGCGATCCAGTTTCGCGTGAAATTACCGACTTTGGTAAATTTACCGCCAATGTACCAACCATCGGCGCCGTCGGGGGTTATAACGTCGATCGGTCCGTTAACTTTGGGGAATTGTAAATTCGGCGCGCCGGTGGTGGTGCTCAGGGCCGCCCCGTACCCCGTATTGGGGCCGACATACGTGAAGTCACCGCCGATATAGGTCAATCCATTTGAATAAGCTACGGCACTGACGGTGCCGTCCGTGATCCACGTTGCGTTTCGCGGCGTGTTGGGCTGCGCGAAAGCATGAATTATGCTCTGCTGCAGCGCCAGCACGAGCGCGGCAATTGTGAAGAAGGATTTTGACAATTTCATGATAACCTCATGGGATTTTGTTGGAACTTCCCTCGACAGCGCAGCCAATTGAATTGCCCCTTCCATGGGTTGGAGTCCCTCGTTTTACCGGCAAGGTTTCCGGGCTGTTGGGCGGAGAACAGCGATTCGGTCTTTTGCCTTAACCACTTAAATTTACCGGCAATCTCAGGCAATGCGGAAAAGAGTTGAAATTATATTACTATTTTGCTGAGACGTAAAAACCAAGCCGCACCTCCGGTGAGAAGTGCGGCTTTTGGTAGTAAACGAACCTGTACGAGGTGAGTCACCCTTGCTCATGCTCTTCAAAGCGAGTAGGAGTAACTTCCCATGCCCAGTTGGGCACCCGATAATGATGAAAATCGGAGTGCAACGGTTTACCGTTGCCGTGTCTCCGCAATGCTAAAGCATTGCACTCCGGCCTATTTTCATATGAGAGTAAGAGTAGGAGAAAGAGTACGAGCAACCAGCTACCAGCCTCACCGCACCATGATCATCTTCTGCGTTTGTATAAACGAGCCAGCCTGAATACGGTAAATATAAACGCCGGAGGGCACGACCTTGCCTTGATGATCCCGCCCATCCCAATTGATTTGATAGCGCCCTGGTGATTGCACAGCATTCACGATCTCCAAAACTTCCTGGCCAGCGAGATTGTAAATCTTCATCAACACCGGACCGGCTTGCGGAATTTCATATTTGATCAACGTTCCAGCGTTGAAAGGATTGGGGTGATTCTGTAGAAGTCGATAACTTATTGGCGCTGAAATTTCTCCGTTCGAATCGATCCCTGTTTCGATATTAACAGTAAAGTCCGTATTGTTTGGCGTCCCAAATTCCGCCCAGGCGTTGGCCAGCCCTCTCGCATCCATCGCCCGGAAACGCCATTTGTAGTTGGCGGCGATAAGATTCTCCGCGACGATGGCCGCTGGCGTGCCGTTGTTGACCAAGCTGCTTTCTAAGCTCGGCGTGCCGGTGAAGGCTTCCGTGGTTTTTCGCAGCTCGATTTGGAGTTTCACCGGCTCGTCATCCGGATCGGAAATCGTGGCTTTGAAAACGACGAGATTCGCATTGATCGTCCCGCCTTCAGGAATGATCGTGTTGTTATGCTGATAGTATTGATTGACGGCGATGGGCGCATGCGGAGGATTATCGGTTACCGCGATATTGCCAAATTGCGCCAAGTGACCTTGCAGGTTTCCTCCCATCGTCGTAAAGGTGCCTCCGACTAAAATCGCCGAACCCACAGAGAGGAGACTTTGGCTATAGCTGTAATTATTTGGATTGGGATTCCAGCCGGCCGGTATTCCCGTGGCTTTAGCGATCGCTGCCAGATAATTTCTCGTCTCTGCACCGAGGCTCGTAAAAGTGCCGCCGGCGTAAACATTTGCCCCGTTCAGCATCAGGACTCGCACCGTTCCATTGGCATTCGGATCCCACGCGGTTGGATTCGCTGTGGCGAGGTCAACCGCGGCCAAGCGGTTGCGGGTTTGTCCTTTAACGGTATTGAACTCGCCGCCGATGTACAGCGTTGAGCCGTCCGCTGCCATAGTATAAACGATGCTGGAGGCATTCAGATTCGGGTTCCACGCTGTAGCTTGTCCGGTGTTGGCATCGATCGCGGCGAGCGCCTGCCTTGCCTGGCCACCAACACTGAGGAAACCTCCGCCGGCATAGATGGTGGCGCCATTCGCTAAAATGGTGTACACACTGCCGGCGCCGATATTGGGATTCCAATTGGTTGCCAGACCGGTGTTGAGGTCAAGAGCGGCTAAAAAACTTCTGGTTTGACCGCCGATTTCCGTAAATTTTCCGCCCACATACACGGCGGAGTTGTCGATCATGATGGCATGCACATCACTATTGGCATTGGGATTCCATGCCGTAACGACGGCGCCGGTTGTAGCGTTTATAGCAGCGATACGATTTCTTAGCCCGCCGACCACAGTAAATGCGCCACCGATATAAACGTTGGGATCGCTTACCGCAATGGCATGGATACTTCCATTGATAATTATACCGGAATTCCACCATTCGGTCACCGAGCCGGTTGCTGCATATAATGCGGCGAGCCGATTGCGCCATTGTCCACCGATGCTCCCAAAATTTCCACCCGCATATATGACGGAACCGTCGGTGTTGGCCGCTAATCCACGAACCGGCGCCGGCGCGATCGAACTCCATGCCGTAGCATTGCCAGTTGTCTTATCCAGGGCAGCAATCTGGTGCCTGTTTGCTCCACCAATTTTGGTAAAAACGCCGCCGGCATAAATTGTCGATCCATTCAAGGATATTGCATGCACCGGGCCATTAGCTTTGGGATCCCAGCTCAAAGGTGTGCTTGAATAAATAGAAAGCGCGGCAGTATACTCTCTTGGCAAACCTCCGATT
>JBOHQZ010000641.1:0-4316 GCA_050732275.1 bacterium | reverse complement strand
CTGGAAAATGTTTTTGCAAGATGAAGCTCTCGCGGCGTTAGCGGAGCAATAAGAAATATAGGATACAATATCTTGGATCATTTTGGCTTTAATTTTTCCGGCGCCGAGCACCAGCAAGAGACCCTGACGGTCTCCGGACTTACGCAACAGATCAAAACTCTTCTCGAAACCGGTTTGGCGCCAGTCTGGCTCACCGGCGAAATTTCCAACTTCAAGCGCCATACTTCCGGCCATTTTTATTTTTCGCTGAAAGATGAATCCGCCCAGATTCCATGTGTGATGTGGGCCGGGCGCAACCGGAATTTGCCTTTTTTTCCGGAAGATGGCAAACAAGTGTTGGCGCACGGCCAAGTCACCGTTTACGAAAAACGCGGTTACTATCAGTTTGACGTTTGGCAGATGCAGCCCGCCGGTGTCGGCGCACTGCAAATGGCGTTCGAGCAGCTCAAGCAACGGCTGCGCGCCGATGGCCTTTTTGACGAAGCGCATAAAGTGCCGCTGCCGCCGTTCCCGCAAACTGTCGGCATCGTCACCTCACCAACCGGCGCGGCGATTCATGACCTCGTGAGCATTCTGCGGCGGCGCTGGCCGGCGCTACGGATCATTTTGCGCCCGGTCAAAGTGCAGGGCGAGGGCGCTGCGGCGGAAATTGCGCAGGCGATTGCGGAGTTTAACGCCTTCGGCCAGGCAGACGCCCGCAGAGTTGATGTGCTCATCGTCGGTCGCGGTGGCGGCTCGTTGGAAGATCTTTGGGCTTTCAACGAAGAGATCGTGGCGCGAGCGATCTTTGACAGTGAAATTCCCGTGGTTTCGGCGGTCGGCCACGAGGTTGATTTTAGCATCAGCGATTTCGTTGCCGATGTGCGCGCGGCAACGCCTTCGGCGGCCGCTGAGCTGGTCGCGCCCGAGGTCACCGAAGTCCGCCGCCAGTTGCATCATCTCGGCTACAAAATGTATCTGCACTTGCGTCGCTTCGTGCAAATGCAGCGCGAGCGGCTGCAACGTTTCGCTTCGAGTTACGGCCTGCGCCAGCCGCTCGATCTGGTGCGCCAGCGCAGCCAGCAGCTTGACGATTTGCAGCGGCGGATGCTCTTGGCGTCGCAAAACCGTCTGGAAGCGTGGAGGCAGCAGCTCAAATCGCAGAAGCAACGCTTGCAGGCGTTGAGCCATCAGAGTATTTTGCAAAGAGGATTTGCCATTGTGCATCGACAACCGGACAATGAATTGGTGCGCGAAGCCACTCAACTGCAAGCCGGCGATCCGATTCATATTCAGCTTGCCGTTGGCAGTGCTGGAGCGCGGGTGGAAAAAGTTAAAAAGTCGTGAAAGATGGAGTAAGGAATTAATCGGAGTGCAATGCCTACGGTCGTAGGCTTGAGTATTGCACTCCGCAAAGCGCGAACTTTGATCTAAGGAAGGAGAATGGTGTGATGGGAAAGAAAATGACGTTCGAAGCGGCGATGGATCGGCTGGAAGCTATCGTTCAACAGCTCGAGCAAGGCCGCATCGGCCTGGACGAGGCAATCAAAATTTTTGACGAGGGCATGGGCCTGTATCGACTATGCCAGTCGCAGCTCCAAGAAGCGGAGAAAAAAATCGAAACACTAGTCAAAACCGAAGACGGTTTTCAGTTGGAATTGATGGAGGTGGAAGCGTAACGCAGACGGCCCGTCTGCCCGGCACATTTCAGAAAAAATAGTTCCAACGGATGAAAAAGCGACCAGCGAATTCTATTGTGAATCAACTCGTGGCTTTTAGCCGTTGGTCTTAATTCATCAGTTGGGAGAGAATTATTCTTAATAAAGAGTACGTCTGTTGAAAACTCCCGATCTCAATGATCAACTCGACAAAGACGACCTGACCACGCCGCTGATGCGGCAATATCTGGCGATCAAGGCGCAGTATAAAGAGGCGATTCTGTTTTTTCGCATGGGGGATTTTTATGAGATGTTTTACGACGACGCCAAAATTGCCAGCGAGGTGCTCGGCATCACGCTCACGTCGCGTTCGCACGGTAAATCGTCGGAAGTACCGCTGGCCGGGTTTCCGCATCACGCGCTCGACACCTATCTCGCCAAAATGGTCCGCGCCGGTTATCGCGTGGCGATCTGCGAGCAGGTGGAAGATCCGAAACTGGCCAAAATCGTCGTCAAGCGCGAAGTCACCGAAGTGGTGACCCCGGGCAGTATTTTGTCGGATGATCTGTTGAGCAGCCGGCGCAACAATTTTTTGCTGGCCGTGCATCCGCTGCAAAAAACCCCTTCGGGTGCAGCCGCCGGCGCAAAAGCTCTGGCGGGACTTGCGCAAGTCGATATTTCCACCGGTGAGTTCATCGTCGGTGAAGTGGCGATTGAGTCGATGGCAGGCGGCTTGCGCGAAGCGATTTTGAATATCGAGCCGGCAGAGTTGCTCGTTGCCGAAGAGCACGCGGATTGGTTGCGCGCCAAAATTTTGCCCAATTCTCCTCTGCTCGTTACCCGCCGTGAAGGTTGGCAATTTGCGTATGATTACGCCTACGAGAAATTGACACATCACTTTCAGACGATGACGCTGAAAGGCTTCGGCTGCGATGATTTGACTGCCGGAATTTGCGCTGCCGGCGCGGCGTTATCCTACTTGAAGGAAAATCAAAAAAGTGAGCTGGCGCATTTCACGCAATTAACCCGGCTCAACAGCCGCGAGTTTGTCGCGATTGACGCCGCCACCCGGCGCAATTTGGAGTTGGTGCGCTCCTTGCGCAGTGAAGATCAGAAAGGCACGCTGTTGAGCGTGCTGGATCGCACCCGCACCGCGATGGGCGGCCGGCGCATGGTGCAGTGGATTCTGCAGCCGCTGCGCGATGCCGATAAAATCAAGGCGCGGCTCGATGCGGTCGAAGAGCTGATGCAGAAAAAAAACGCGCGGGAAAGCATCGCCGAGCTGTTGCGCGGTATGGGCGATCTCGAGCGTTTGGTGGCAAAAGTGACGACGGCCCGCGCCAATGCCCGCGAGCTTTTGGCCGTGCGCTTCGCGCAGCAGAAAATTCCCGGCCTCAAAAAGCATTTGGAAAAATTCGAGGCGCCGCTGCTGCGGACGATTTTCAATAGCCTGGCTGAGCTGACCGAGCTGGCTCAGGAACTGGCCTCAGCAATCGTCGATGACCCGCCGCTGGCTGTGACTGATGGCGGCATCATTCGCTCCGGCTACTCGGAGGAATTGGATCGCTTCCGCAGCCTGTCGCTCTCCGGAAAAGATTGGATCGCCAAATTACAGGCGACCGAGCGCGAACGCAGCGGCATCGGCTCTTTGAAAGTCGGCTACAACAAAGTCTTCGGCTATTACATCGAAGTCACCAATCCGAATCTCGCCAAAGTGCCGCAAAATTACATTCGCAAGCAAACGCTGGCGAATGCCGAGCGCTACATCACGCCGGAGTTGAAAGAGTACGAAGAGCAAGTGTTGCAAGCCGAAGAGAAAATGGTGGCGCTCGAGTACCAGCTTTTCGACCGTTTGCGGCAAAAAGTTGCGGGCCACGCCACGGCCTTGCAAGAAAACGCGCGCTGGATAGCCGTACTCGATTGCTTGCTGGCGTTTGCCGAATTGGCGAGCGAACAACGTTATTGCCGTCCGCTCATTGACGACGAGTTGACCCTTGAAATAAAAGATGGCCGGCATCCGGTGGTGGAAAAGCTGCTACCGTTCGGAGAAAAATTCGTTCCAAATGATACGTATCTAAATGAGAGCGATCATCAGATCATCATCATCACCGGGCCGAACATGGCGGGCAAATCGACGTACTTGCGCCAGGTCGCGCTGATCGCGTTGATGGCGCAGATCGGCTCATTCGTGCCCGCGGCCAAAGCCAGAATTGGCGCGGTGGACAAAATTTTTACGCGGGTCGGCGCTTCGGATAATTTGGCCGGCGGCGAGAGCACGTTTTTGGTGGAGATGAATGAAACCGCCAATATTTTGCACAACGCGACGGCACGGAGCTTGGTTTTGCTCGATGAAATTGGCCGCGGCACGAGTACGTATGACGGCCTGTCGATTGCGTGGGCGGTCGTCGAATATCTCCATGACAATGCCAAAGTCGCGGCGCGCACGCTTTTTGCGACGCATTATCACGAGTTATTGGAGTTGGCGAATCGCCACCCGCGCGTGAAGAATTACAACGTGCTGGTGAAAGAGTGGGGCGATCAAGTTGTTTTTCTGCGCAAAATTGTTGAAGGCGGCAGCGATCACAGTTATGGCATTCAAGTGGCGCAGCTCGCCGGTTTGCCCAAGCCGGTGATCCAACGCGCCAAACAAGTGCTGGCGACTTTGGAGCAGCAGGCCAT
>JBOHQZ010000640.1:0-4321 GCA_050732275.1 bacterium | reverse complement strand
CATACCGTCATCCGTCGCGTCTTCACCCGTCGCGAGAACCAATCCGGAAAAAGCGTCGAACACAGTGTCCACGAAGGCATGCGTCGCGAAGTGCAGGATTTGGCAGGCAGCGGATTCCTGTTTCAAGCGCGCTTCGTTGGCTTCATTCTGTTTGTAGATTTGAGTATTGGCGTACTTTTTTTTGATGCGATCGGCTTCTTCTTCAGCAAACCACAGGAAGTTGAATCGCCATCCTGCGCGTGTGGTCAGCATCGTGTAAAGTTGGCGCGGCGCGGCATCAACACGAAAGGGGTTTGCCAGCACCAGCAGTTTGGGATTCGACGGCCTTGCCTCAGCCGGTTGCATCAAAAGCCACGTGCTCGGGTTATAAGAGATCGCGTAGCGATGGAGCAGGAAATGCCCGGCATAATCCGGTGAATCCTTTGGCGTGTATTCGGCAGCATTCGGCGCCTGCTCGAGAAGCATTTCAAACGGCAGCCCCATCAGCGCCAGATCGGGCACGATCAGAAGGCGTGGTTTGAGTGTGATCTTTTTCTCCACCGGCTCTATCAAAGACTGAAACAATTGATAAGCCAGCCCGGCGCGAAATACTATTTTTTGCGCCGGCTGCTCACCAACGTCATGGAATGGCTTTAACAAGCTATCAATCGTAGCCGTCACGGAGTCAAGCTTTATGCCCAAGCGGACGACTTCAACGTGATCGTCGTTGGTGGCAATGACAAAAGCACCGTCGTTGGAAATACGATAGAGCAGCAGGCTCAAATTCCGACGTTTCAGCGCTTCCCGGATATCGGAAAAAGCGACGATGCTTGAATTATGAATCTCACGCTGAGATTTTTGAACGCTCAGCCGCTTGGCGATCACATTGAAACGGGCAATCTCATGTTGGACGTGGAGTGAGTCTTCGAGCTCCGGTTTGGCGCGCAGGCGTTTTTGAATTTCGGCCAGTTTCGCACAGGCCTTTTGATATTCGACGAATTCTTGCTCTTCATTCGCGATGATCGGCTGGCGCAACGAGGCGTCTTTGGCGGCGCGCGCTTGACTCAACTCGGTCGCGCGAAACAGATTTTCCAAATCCGCAGGATTCTTGCTGATTTCATATTTTTCGAAATAACAACGCGCCAGAGCATTATAAACCTGGCTGTGCCGGCTGAAGTAGCCGATGCGAAAATCTTCGACTTTGAGATCGCCACGTTTGGATTCACTGACCATAGCGGCGCTGGAGTAATAAGCGATCGCCTTTTCCGGGTCGCCGAGCCGGTCATAAACCTTTCCTATCGCGAAAGCCTGGTCAAACTTCAAATCCGGCTTTCGCTGCGCGACGCGATGAATAAGCTCTTCCTGATAAATATTGAGCGCCGCTTCGAAGCGACCCGATTCATACCGAATATCGCCCATTTCCTTGCGCAAAACGGCGGCGGCATACTCGGCGTCGGGATCTTTTATGCGGCGGCCGGTTCTTTCATAAGCCACCTGGTATGCCTGCTCGGCGAGGTCATATTCTCTTTCCCGGAAATAGCTTTTGGCGATCATCCCCTGCCAAATAATCTTTTCATATTCATCACCGTTGCTTGCCAGCAGCCTTCGGTAGAGTTCCCGCGCCTTCCCATACTCACCCTGATCAAACCAAAAATCGACAAGTCTGCCCTGCGCCGTTTGACTGATTTGCTCAAAGGGGGTTGAAGCAGCCAGTTTCGCAGCCTTTTCATATTCGAATTTTGCCAGCCTCTTGAGGTTCATTTGATAATAAAGACTGCCCTTGAACAGCAGAACCTCGATCGCAATGGATTTGTTGGCGGCAAGCTGAGCATACTTCTCTGCCTTTAGAATCGATTCCAGCGCCAAATTAAAATCACCAAGTTGCTCCGAAGCCAAAGCCATGCCGTTGACCTGAACCGCGACATAATTTTTATTGCCAATTCGCGTTGAAATATCAAAAGCCTGCTTGAAGCGCTCAAAAGCTTCTTGAAACTTTTTTTGCCGGTTGAGCAAATCGCCGAGATTGGCGTTGGTGAAAGCGGTTCGACCGAGATCGCGCAAAGACTCGGCGCGCGCCAGCGCTTGCTCGTGATACGCCTGGGCTTCGTCAAAGTTGTCGACTCGCGTTTCGGCGAGGGCCAAATTCGTGAGAAAATGAATCTCATATTGAAAGTCGCCATTCTTTCCAACCAGATTCAGCCCTTTCCGCCAGTATGCCAGAGCCGCCTGGTAATCCAGCAAATTGTAAGAACACATCCCCAAAAGATTGAGGGCGAACGGATAATTCTCGTCTTCGGGCGGAATTTGGCGGAGCGCGTTCAACGTTTTTTCAAAATCCAGCTTGCGGCGGTAATAGATGGCGCGGGCAAGATGCAACTGTGCAGCAGCGAGGCCGCTCTTCTCAAGTTTGTCGAGGGCTTGAAAACGGTCGCCATGACGATGATCAAAATCGAGAAAATCATCGATCAGAAAAAAGCCCGGCGGCCCGCTTTGCAACGATTTGAGATAATAATCGTAAGCCGCGTTTGTGTTGTCGCGAACGGCATAAAGCCTGGCCAACATCCAACCGGCATTTCGGCGATACACCGGATCGCTCAGCAGGCTTGCAAAAAAGGATTGGGCGGCGTCAATACCGGAATGATAGAGAAGATGCTCGTAGAGCTGAAGATAGGCGCGTTCAAAAGCGGGATGAGCCCGAATGTAATTTTTCAGAGCGACAATAAAGCGCTCGGACGTCTCCGGCGCTTGCTCCCTGAGAAAAGAATAGTAGGATCGTAAAGCCTTGTCATCTTTCTCAGAAGCCGGCGCTGCGGACGTTAGCATGCTCTGCAGGGCAATCAAGATTACGCAGAGCATCGTGACAATAAACTGAGCGCGCCAGTATGGCATTACAAGTCAAATCGCAAAGAAACAAAATTCCACGTGGATCAAAAACACACGCGGATTTTTTTCAAACGTTTTTTCCGCGTGCGTTTTTGATCCGTGTGGCTGTGACCACTGAAGGATCTTTGCGGGCTAATCGCGTTGTTTATTCTAAAGACCCTTCATGGCGCTTCATGAGATTCCAATACCATCATCATGACTTGAATTTTTCAACATAAAGCCCACCCAACATCCCGATTCCGTTGAAGACAGCATTGATATCGTCCCGGCTAATGTGAGGATTCGCAATCATCTTGACCAATTGCGTCGCAATGGCCGACCATCTTCTTTGCAGATCTTCGTCACCGGAGAATTTTGGATATCCTCCGCCACGCTCGCCACTCGGCAGGTCGATCATGATGGTCGGATCCCGTTTGAACTCCTTCTCAGGTTTCAGATCGAATTTTTTGGTGAGTCTTTGCATCTCTCCGGCCAGACGTTTCATTTCGTCGCTTATTTCTTGCCTCGTCATAAAATACCTCCGAATCTTTGTTTGGTTATTTTGCTTTTCGTGTTGACCTGGCAAAGGCAACACGAGTTGTTGGTTACGTCAATTGTCGCACTCAGTCATTTTGCCCAATGCTTGACAAGCTTTTGGCTCATCTCGTAGTATGGACTTTCAGGCGTCAAGCGACTGAGCTGAAAAATCGCCTGTTCGGCATTGCCCATAAAACCGTAAGCCAGACCGAGAAAATAGTGCTCGCGGTCAACTTCCGGCAGGCGATGTTCCTGGGCAAGCGCCAAAGATTGTGACAGCAAGGCAATGGCCGCTTCAAGATGCCGTTGCCTTTCTGCCGCATCCAGTTGAACCCGATGGCGGCGCGCCAGCGCCAAATGCGACGCGCCGGAATAGAAGTAGTAATCCCGCACGATCGCTAACACCGTGTCATTAACGGCTGGCGCAAGCAACTGTTGCGCCTGCAGTTGCAGCGAAGTAAGGAGTTCAACCGCGCCGGCGTAATTCAGATTCTTGTACTCCGTCATCGCCGCCAGAAAGCGATTATAAAACCGTTCCAATCTTAAATCATCTTCTCTCTCTTCGGAAGGCGTCCTGAGCGCAACGCCAAACTGCGGCGTGAACGCATACGGCACTTGCTCATCATACTGAATGCCGGCCAGCAGATCGGGCTGCTGTGCGCTCTTGAACATCAGATAACCGCCGGCCACAATCACCAACGCGGCGATGGCGAAAGCCCAGCGCCGTTGTCCCTCTCCCCATTGCCAGGAAAATTTTTCGAGTGCCGTTTTGAAAACCGTTGACGGGGCGGAAGCAGGAATAGCCAAAACCGCCGGCCCTTCTCTTGCAATAAGGTTGACGGCCTCTTCGCCGATCTTCAGCTCCTGAAAGCAGGTTGCGCATTGGAAGTAATGCTCCTCAAAAGCGATCATATCCTCTTCCGGCAGCTCGCCCGTCAAGTAA
>JBOHQZ010000639.1:0-4322 GCA_050732275.1 bacterium | reverse complement strand
GGCATGTGCCGTGCGAAGTGATCGAAGATTGTTTGCTGACGGCCGGCAGCGCGCCGAGCGGCGCGAACCTGCAGCCGTGGCACTTCGTGGTCGTGAGCGAATCTGCCATCAAAAGGCTGATTCGCGAAGCGGCTGAAAAAGAAGAACGGGAGTTTTATCATGGCCGCGCCCCGCAAGAATGGCTCGAGGCGCTCGCTCCTCTCGGCACCGATGAGCACAAGCCCTATTTGGAAACCGCGCCGTATTTGATCGTTATCTTTGCGCAAAGTTACGGCCTGTTGCCGGACGGCCGCAAAGTGAAAAACTATTACGTCACCGAATCAGTCGGTATTGCCACTGGCATGCTGATCACCGCCATTCACCACGCCGGCTTGGTTTCGCTGACCCACACGCCGAACCCGATGGGCTTCTTGAACCAAGCTCTCGGGCGACCGGAAAACGAGCGCCCGATTATGATTCTCGTCGTTGGCTATCCAGCGGACGATGCGGTGGTGCCGGAAATCGGCAAAAAGTCATTGCAGGAGATTGCGACGTTTGTGTGAGGTTCGTAGTAGCCCCTTCAGGGGCCAAATCCACCAACATAGGCGCTGCTTGGATGGCAACTGTGAATGCAGATCAACTGTTAGCACAATAAAAATGAAAAACATTTTTTTGAAAACATTTTTTCTGATCGGATTATTCGTGGCCACGGTAAACGCCTTATGGGCGCAATCGGAAACTCAAGCCGGGCATAACGCCCGCATGCAATGGTGGCGCGAAGCGCGATTCGGGTTATTCATACATTGGGGGCTTTATGCCATCCCCGCCGGCGAGTGGAATGGCAAAACGGAATACGGCGAGTGGATTCGCACCTCGGCACAAATTCCGCTCGAGGAGTACGATAAATTCGTGCAGCAATTCAATCCCACCAAATTTAACACCGAGGAATGGGTGCGCCTGGCGAAAGAGGCGGGCATGAGATATATCGTCATCACCAGCAAGCATCACGACGGCTTTTGTCTCTTCGATTCCCGACACACCGATTTCGATGTGATGTCAACGCCGTTCAAACGCGACATTATGAAAGAGTTGTCGGAGGCATGCCGCAACGCCGGCCTCAAAATGTGTTGGTATCATTCGATCATGGACTGGCACCATCCGGATTATTTGCCGCGGCGCGAGTGGGAGAAGAATCGTTCGGCAGCGGGCGCTGATTTTGATCGCTACGTACAGCACATGAAAGCGCAGCTTCAAGAACTGCTCACAAATTACGGTAAGATTGGCGTGCTCTGGTTCGACGGTGAATGGGAAAGCACGTGGAACACTAAGTACGGCGTCGATCTTTACCAATATGTCCGAAGTCTTCAATCTGATATCATTATAAATAACCGTGTGGGAGCAGGGCGATCCGGCATGGAGGGTTTCACCAAAGCCGGAGAATTTGCCGGTGACTTCGGAACGCCGGAGCAACAAATTCCCGCGACCGGACTTCCTGGCGTCGATTGGGAAACCTGCATGACGATGAACGATCATTGGGGCTACAACAGCCACGATCAAAATTGGAAGTCGACGAAAGAACTGGTTCAAATGCTCGCCGACATTGCCTCCAAAGGCGGCAACTTTCTTTTGAATGTTGGGCCAACCGCCGAAGGTTTGTTTCCACCAACGAGCATCGAGCGTTTGCATGAAATTGGGCAATGGATGAAAGTCAACGGCGAAGCGATCTACGCGACGCAGTCAAGCCCATTCAAAAAACTCGATTGGGGACGATGCACGCAAAAAGCTGTTGGCAATGACACACGGCTTTATTTGCACGTGTTCAATTGGCCGAACGATGGCAAGCTCAAAGTGCCGGGAATTTTCAATCAAGCCAAGCAAGCTTACCTGCTCTCCGATCCACAGACGAAGCTTTTGCCAGTGAATCGCGAAGAAGATGCGCTCATTATCAACGTTCCGATTCAAACGCCTGATTCGTGCAACAGCGTCGTGGTATTGGACATCGTTGGAAAACCTGACATCAATAACCCGCCGAAGATCGATGCGGAATTCGATATTTTCGTGGAGACAATTGACGTTGCCATTAATTCGGCTCGCTCCAACGTGGAGATACGATACACGTTGGATGGCAGTATTCCTTTGATCAACTCGACGCTGGCAAGAGAACCGATTCGTCTCACTGAAACGACCGTCGTTTCGGCCCGCTGTTTTCGTGATGGCAAAGCGGTGAGCGATACGGCGCAAGCGAAATTCACCAAAGTTACACCGCGACCAGCCGTAAGAGCTGGCAACTTGAGCAAGGGCATTCGATATGCCTACTTCGAAGGCGATTGGGACCGTTTGCCGGATTTCAAAAGCCTCAGACCGGTGAAAGCAGGTGTGTTGGCTAATTTCGATTTTTCACCACGCCAGGAGGTTGAACGCTTCGGCTTTGAATACTCCGGCTTTATTCAGGTACCCGAGACCGGTGTGTACGCGTTTTTCACCGATTCGGATGACGGCAGCCGGCTTTACATCGGCGACACGCTCGTGGTTGACAACGACGGCCTGCATGGCATGCACGAAGAACATGGCGTGATTGCCCTGGCTGCTGGGCCACACCCGCTTCGCGTCACCTTTTTTGAAAAAATCGGCGGCGATGATTTGAAGGTGTATTACAAAAGCATGAGGCAGGAGAAGCAACTCATTCCAGATGCAATACTATTTCATGAGCGCTAGCATTGCAATTCAGTTTAGAAAAGGCTCCAACGGATAGATTAAGACCAACGGATAAAAGCTTGTGGCCGTAGGCCGCTAACCGATTAAGGAGTGTTTGAATGAAGCAAATCTTGATCACTTTGCTTGTGCTGAATTTTGGGGCCATCCTTTCATACGCTCAAGAGAATGAAGAGAATTATGTTTCCGCAACCGATCCGCTGGTTTTGCAAAAGCTGGCGCAGTGGCAAGATTCCAAATTCGGCTTGCTGATGCACTGGGGGCCGTACAGCCAATGGGGCGTGGTGGAGTCATGGTCGATTTGCAGCGAAGATGAAGACTGGACGAAACGGCCAAATGACGATTACGAAGATTACAAGCGCCAATACAAAGCGCTGAAGAAAACTTTCAATCCCGTAGCGTTCGATCCGGAGAAATGGGCCAAAGCCGCGAAAGCAGCCGGCATGAAGTACGTGGTGTTCACCACCAAACATCACGACGGCTTCTGCATGTTCGACACCAAAACCACCGATTACAAAATCACCTCGCCGGAGTGCCCTTTTCATTCTCATCCCAAAGCCAACGTCACGAAAGAAATATTTGCTGCTTTCCGTCAAGAAAATTTCATGGTCGGCGCGTACTTCTCGAAGCCGGATTGGAATTGCGAATATTATTGGTGGCCGTATTTTGCCACGCCGGATCGCCATGTCAACTACGATCCCGCCCAATATCCGGAGCGCTGGCAGCGCTTCAAGGATTTTACTTACACGCAGATCGAAGAGTTGATGACCGGCTACGGTTCGGTCGATATCCTCTGGCTCGATGGCGCATGGGTGCGGCCGTATCAAAACATACCGAAAGAATTTGAAGCATGGGCCAGGAAAAATGATTACGAGCAGGATGTCGATATCCCTCGTATCGCAAAAATGGCGCGACAGCATCAGCCAGGCTTGATCATCGTCGATCGTTGGGTGAGCGGGCCATACGAAAATTATCTCACACCCGAACAGAAAGTTCCCGAGAAAGCGTTGCGCGTGCCGTGGGAGGCTTGCATCACCATGGCGGATGGCTGGTCGTATAACAAAGATCATCGCTACAAGCCGGTGCGGCAATTGATTCACCTACTCGTCGACATCGTCGCTAAAGGCGGCAATTTTCTATTGAACATCGGCCCTTCTCCTGAAGGCGATTGGGCGACCGAGGCATACAATCGCTTGGAAGGCATTGGCGAGTGGATGAAGGTTAATAGTGAAGCGATTTACCAAACCCGCCCGATGGCGCCGTACAAAGATGGCAAAATCTGTTTCACGGCGTCGCGTGATGGACGCATGAATGCGATTTACCTTGCCGACGAAAATGAGCACGCGCCACCGGCGGAGATTCGTTTCTCGGTACTCATTCCGCCGAAGGGATCTGAGTTGCGGATGCTTGGCGTAGCGCAGCCATTAAAATGGAAACAAATCGGCAACGAAGTTGTGGTGAGCATTCCAGAAAAGGTGCGGATGAATCCACCTGGCAAACATGCGTGGACATTGACGTTCAGAATGTGAAAATCGAATCCGCTTAGAAAAGGTCCGCGCTTAACATTGCTGAAAGACTTTTGCATCTTTTTTTACTTATGTAAAAGCTCAAACACGTTATCAGGTCACTCA
>JBOHQZ010000638.1:0-4323 GCA_050732275.1 bacterium | reverse complement strand
GAGCAAAATTCCGCGCACGTTTGCGCGCACCGGTTACCGCGGCAATTACTTTTTCATCGCGCAATGGTTCCCCAAGCTCGGCGTTTATGAAAACGGCGGCGTGTGGAATTGCCATCAGTTCCATGCCGGCACGGAATTCTTCTCGGATTACGGCATGTATGACGTGAAGATCACCGTGCCTTCTAATTACGTCGTTGGCGCGACCGGACGGCTGGTGGAGAAGACGGACAATCCCGACGGCACTTCAACGCATCGCCACGTGCAGACGGACGTACACGATTTCGCGTGGACGACGAGTCCGGATTATGTGGTGCGCGAACAGCATTTTGAGTACGCTGGTTTGCCTGCAGTGGATATGCGGCTGTTGATGCAGCCGGAGCATCTCGGGCAAACGGAGCGCCATTTTGCGGCAACTGCCGCGGCGTTGCAATATTACGGCACGTGGTATGGCGCGTATCCCTATGGTCACATCACCGTCGTCGATCCGGCCTATGAGAGCGGCAGCGGCGGCATGGAGTATCCCACCCTTTTCACGTGCGGCTCGCGCTGGCTGAATCCCTTTGGCGGCGGCTCGCCGGAAGGCGTGACGGTTCACGAATGCGGCCATCAATTTTGGTACGGCATCGTCGGCAACAACGAGTTCGAGCACGCTTGGCTGGACGAAGGGTTCAACACATTTTCAACGGCGCGCACGATGGAAGCGGCGTTCGGAGAAAGCTCGTGGATGCGGCGCTACTTCCGCGGCTTCTTTCCGGTCAAATTCAATGACGTGAAACTGCCGCGCATGACGTACGGCAACCGCTTGCAAGGTTATCGCCCGGTCGCCACGTCAGACGCGCAATCGAAGCTCACTTATCATTATTTTCCGGCGACGGGCGCGCGCATCACGTATGATAAAACCGCGTTGTGGCTGGGCACCCTCGAGCGCTATCTCGGCTGGGAAAAGCTGCAGCGAATCATGTCCACTTTCTTCGAGCGCTACAAATTCAAGCATCCGGTGCCGGATGATTTCTTCGCCGTGGTCAATGAAGTGACTGGAAAAGATATGACATGGTTTTTCGATCAAGTGCATCGCAGCTCCGAGGTGTTTGACTACGCGGTGCAATCCGTTTCGAGCCTTCCTGCGGCTCCGGAAGGTTTTATCGATATCGATGAAAAAGTCACCTTCACCGGCAAGCCCAAAGCTGCGACCAACGGCAGCGCCAACAATGGCGGCGGAAAGCTTTATCGTACGCAAGTGATCGTGCGCCGAAACGGCGGTGCGACCTTTCCGGTCGAGGTGCTCATGGTTTTTGCCAACGGCGACACGGTGCGCGAAAGTTGGGACGGCAAAGATCGCTGGAAGTATTTTGCTTACGAAAAACCAGCGCGGTTGAGATACGCCGCAGTTGATCCGGATCGCATACTGATTCTCGATATCAATTACACCAACAACAGCAAGCGGCTGAAACCGGCTGCGGCTTTGCCGGCTTACAAATGGGCGTCGAAATGGATGCTCTGGCTGCAAGATTTGCTGGCGACGTTTGCATTTTTTGTGTGATATGTTCGTAGTAACGCCTTCAGGCGTCCGCTCGTAACGAACATCAAGCCCCTGAAGGGGCTACTACAAACTTTTTGAGGAAGAAAAAATGACTATATTCTCTGCAATTCGTGACGGCCTGCGCCGCGCCGGTGCCAGCCCAATGCTCATCGTGTGGCTTTGGCTGATGAACTTCGCTGCGGCCATTCCATTAACTATGGTTATGTCCGATCAAATCGAGTCCGCCATCGGCGCGAGTTTGGTGCACGAGAAACTGCGCGCCGGCTTCAACATCGATTGGTACGAAGAGTTCGCCGAGGCAGCGAATGATTTGGGCAAAACCTTCTCGCCAGCCGTCATCGGCGCCGGCCCTTTTCTGGGCAATTTGGAGGCGTGGCTTAATGGCAGCCTCTTCACCGGTTTCACCGGCATTGTTGGCATGGGCATCGGCTACATGCTGTTGTGGGCGTTTCTTTTAGGCGGAGTTCTCGACCGTTTTGCGCACGCGCAAGAGAATTTGACGGCGGAGCGTTTTTTCAGCGCGAGTGGCCGCTACTTTCTGCGCTTTCTGTTCTTGATGGCATTCTCTTGGATTTTCTATTTTCTGGTGCTGAAGTTGATTTCACCGAGCTTGTTCTCGGCCATTGCCAGCGCCACACGTGACACGACGGTGGAGCGCACCGTATTCTTTTTAACCGCCGGCGCGTTTGTGATCGTGGCGCTGTTGTTGGCCGTGGTGAACATGGCGTTCGATTATGCGAAAATCTCCACGGTTTTGCACGATCATCGCAACATGCTCGCCGCGGCAGGGCAAGGCTTTCGGTTTGTTTTTGCGCATCCGGCCAAGACGTTCGGACTTTATCTTATCTTGGGAATAGCCGCCCTGGCGTTTCTCGGCCTTTATGCTTTGATCGCCCCCGGCGCCAATCAGGCGAGCGCGGTTGGCATCATCTTGGCGTTCGCCGTCGGGCAGATTTTTCTCATCATCAAATTGATCACGCGCTTGACCTTCTTTGGCGGGCAAATGGCGCTTTATGAAGTGACGGCGGGAACGGTCGGTGAAGGTTTGAATAACTAAATGAAGCGCTATTCTTGATTTTTTGAAGAAATTGCAGTTGACTTTTTAACGATTATCATTTATATTGACGTGTTTGAGAAAAAAATCGCCTTTTGGCGCTAATTCGTGAAGTCAGTTTATCTCCGGGGCAGGAGGAAGATGAATGAAAGAAGAAGAAATCCGGCGATTGGTCAAGATCGTCGAAGAAAGCAGTATTGCCGATCTGGAAGTCTCCCGTTGGGGATGCAAGGTTAAAATCTCGAAATATCCAGGCAATTCTTATCAGGCGCCGTATCCGTTGACGCACGTGCAAATTCCGTCGTCGCCTGCCGCGGTGTCGATGCCGGCGTCGGCTGCTCCGGCCGTGGAGCCGCGGCAACCCACCGCTGCTCCGGGCAAAAATCTCGTCGAAATCAAATCGCCGATGGTCGGCACGTTTTATCGCACCCCGGCTCCGGACGCTGATCCTTACGTTCAAATCGGCAGCACGGTCAGCAAGGGCCAGGTGTTGTGCATCATCGAAGCGATGAAGCTGATGAATGAAATCGAGGCGGATTTTTCATGCCGGATCGTCGAAATACTTGTGGAAAATACCCAGCCGGTCGAATATAATCAGCCGCTCTTTCGGGTAGAAAAGACGTAAAAATTTTGACTGTGTCCATAGGATCTTGCATTGAACATTTCAAAGGAAAATCGTTTTTGATGCCGACTCAGGAGAAAGCCAAGATAATTTGAAAAAAATTCTGATTGCCAACCGCGGTGAAATCGCCCTGCGCATTATTCGTGCTTGCAAAGAATTGGGCATAAAAACCGTGGCGGTTTATTCGGAAGCGGATGCCGAGTCTCTGCACGTGCGTTTTGCCGACGAAGCCGTTTGCATTGGGCCGGGCCCGAGCCGTGAAAGCTATTTGAATATTCCACGCCTCATCAGCGCGGCGGAGGTGACCAACGCCGAGGCGATTCACCCCGGTTACGGCTTTCTCGCCGAGAATGCGCACTTTGCCGAAGTGTGCGCCTCGTGCAACCTCAAGTTCATCGGCCCCTCGCCGGAGATGATCACGGCGATGGGCGACAAATCGCTCGCCAAAGAAACGATGCGCCGCGCCGGCGTGCCGACGATCCCCGGCAGCGAGGGATTGCTGCCAGATGTGAAAGCCGCGACGGCCATGGCCGTTGAGCTGGGTTATCCGGTCATCATCAAGGCGACCGCGGGCGGCGGCGGCCGCGGCATGCGCGTCGTGCGTGAAGAGAGCGAGCTGGAAAATTCTTTCAGGCAGGCGCAGGCCGAGGCGGAAGCGGCATTCGGCAATCCTGCCGTTTACATGGAAAAATACTTCGAGCACCCGCGCCACATCGAAGTGCAATTGCTCGGCGATATGCACGGCAACATCTTGGCTTTGGGTGAGCGTGAATGCTCGATTCAACGCAAACACCAAAAGCTTGTCGAAGAGTCGCCGTCGCCGGCGATCACGCCGGAGATTCGGCGGCGCATGTGTGAGGCCGCAGTGGCCGGCGCCAAGAGCGTCAATTACGTCAATGCCGGCACCATCGAGTTTCTTTATCAGGACGGCGACTTTTATTTTATGGAAATGAATACGCGCATTCAGGTCGAGCATCCGGTGACGGAATCGGTTTACGGCCTGGATCTGGTGAAGGAGCAAATCCGCGTCGCGCGCGGCGAGCGGCTCGATCACATCAATCCGAATTTCAAAATGCGCGGCCACGCCATCGAGTGCCGCATCAATGC
>JBOHQZ010000637.1:0-4326 GCA_050732275.1 bacterium | reverse complement strand
TACAACCTACCCCATTTTTCGTCCTTATTTTTCAATATCCTACAAGGGCGTTTTCCGTACTCTAAAAGGCGTTCACCAAAATTTTTTGTGATAGATCTTCACCTCCTGACATTTGTGACAGTTTAAGTTTCTGTTTTTCTTGATAAATTTGTGACAGCGTACTCCCTGGCGAAAATTGACCGCTTTCAATGCTCAAAATGGTGTATAAAAGTTGCTCTAAATTTTAAAAAACTAACCATCCCTCTCTGAGCGTTTGCAAATTTAGGCAACTTACTGACAGACCGGCGAGTGGGCTAACGCTTTCATGTCATGATATACTCGTTACGGGTTGGAATGTGCGTCATCGCGAAGCGCTTTTTGCCGAAGCGATCTGTTTGTTTTTATAAAGATTGCTTCGCTGAAAAACGCTCGCAATCATGACAGTTACAAAATAACCCTTAACGAATATAATATCTGCTTTTTTGCAGTGACGTTTTAAGAACAAAAGTAAGTTAAAACACTAAAAGCAAAAGTCAAGGAATTTTTTTAAAATTTGGGGAACTCATTTACGGGTGGACCGTCCGGACGCTGAAACTCGAGAAATTGTCAGAATCGCGTATGACAAAGCGTCCGGACGGTGTTAAAATTTTGTGCAACGGGGTGGTTCAACCATTGAGAAGAGTTGTTTTGTCATGGCGCCTCTGCTGTTGCGGAACGCCGTGTTCCTGAAGGAACCACTACGAACGACTACGACAAACGCTTTCAAATTCCCCACTCATACTTCTCTTTGAATTTCTTGATGCTGTTGAAAATCGCTTCGGCGATATTTTGTTGGAAGTTGGAGTCGTTCAGCATGGCTTCTTCGCGCTGGTTGGAGATAAAGGCGGTTTCAACGAGAATGTTGGGCATGGAAGCGCCGATCAAGACGTAGTAGCCAGCCTGCTTGACGCCGCGGTCGGCGAGCTTGGTGTTGCCGCTCAGCTCTTCCTGCACCATGGCGGCAAAATCCTCGCTTTCGCGGTTGAACGAGTTTTGGGCGAGCGCCCGCAAAATAAAGCCCTCGGCGCCCAAGCCGGCATACGCGCTGCTGTCGGCTTCATAGTTGATAACGGAGTTTTCGCGCCGGGCGACTTCGAGTGCTTCTTCGGTTTTGGCCTGCCCGAGAAAATATGTGGTGGCGCCGGTAACGCGCCGGCTGCGGTTGGCATTGCAATGAATGCTGATAAAAATTTTCCCCTGCTCGGAATTGGCGAACTGCGTGCGATCCTTCAAGGGGACGAAGCTGTCATCGTCCCGCGTCATCACCACGCGCACGTCCAGGCTTTTCTCCAGCAGCCGTTTCACCCGTTTGGCGATCGCCAACGCCACGTCCTTCTCTTTCACGCCGTTGGGGCCGATGGCGCCGGGGTCGTGGCCGCCGTGGCCGGGATCGAGCACGATGGTGTCGATCAGCCATTTCCGCCGCTCGCGTTCGAGGTTGCGCAACACTTCGGTTGACAATTGATCCAACGTCGGCAGCGAGATGAGAATTTCATTGCCCTGGCCGCTGACGACGATGCGCTTCTGCTCGATGTCTTCTTTGAGCTGACAGGAGATTTGCGTGACCGCGCCGGTTTGAACGGGAATGACGCGCTGCACGATGCCGGCCGGGCGCGTGTGCCGGACCGCGCCGGTATCGACACGCCCGCCGACGACGTCGATGTAAAGCCATTGCTTGCCGACGCGCGTGCTCACCTGTTTCCGGTTGAACGGATAGGCGGTTTGAATACGAATCAACGTGCCGTTGGCTTTTTCTTCGACGAGAATTTTGGAAATATTGGTCGTGGGTATTTCAGGCTCGGCCGGAGCCGGATCCGACGTGGTCGCCACCACCGGCGTGGCGGGAGGTGATGAATTTATATTGGCGGGCTTGGCAAATTCAAGCTCGGCGGGCCACTGATTCGGATACAGCGGCCGGATCAAATCGGCAAAATATTGCAACGGCACCAGAATGTCGCCGCTGGCATAGCGGGTTTCCACCGGCAACTGCACCATGCGATTGTCGATCTGCACGAACGGGTTCATCGCGGTGATTTTCAGCTCCGAGCCGCCGACGTAGAGAATGACCTTGCGGGCCTTTTCGCTATAGAACGTGCGCAGGTCGAGAAATTCGGCCAAATCGCCGAGCGCGACAAATTGGAAATTGCCGGTTTCGGGGAGCGTGACGACCGGCAGCCCGGGATGCTCGCGGGCGGAGGCGGAATTTTTTTGCGGTTGGGCCGGAAGCGAGCCGGCTTTGACGGCGCAGAAAAAAAGGAAAATAACTGCCCCCAAAACCAAGCCGCGCTTGGTGAACCACGGTGCGGAAACTCGGCGGGTTTTTGCGAGCCGAGACAAAATGGATAAGCCTAACATACCAAGCTGAACCACGTCACGACCAACTTTATGACAATCCTTCCGAATGAAGATTCTTTTGGCTAAGATATTGGCTTGCTTTTTTGAGAATCTGCTTTTCCTCTTCCGTAAGATTCTCGTAACCGACTTCATTGATCTTGTCCAGAATAATATCAACGCGTTCGCGAAGCTGAACTTCCTGCTGGCGCCGGCGAACGACCTGCATTTGCCGCCGCTTGACTTTTTGCTGGCTAAACCATTTGCCAAGGCGGCCGAGGCCGGGCTTCGTGGCTGGCTTTACCCACGGAGCGTCGCCGCCCCAACGCAAGCTCGGCTTGACGTTTTTCAGATATACAAATCCTACCAGCATTCCGCCGAGATGCGCAAAATGCGCCACCCCGCCGCCGTCGGATGCCACGAGGCCGAAATAAAGCGAGAGCAAAATGCTGCCGATGACCAGATACTTGACTTTCATGTTGATCGGCAAAACCAGAAACAACAGAAAGGTGATGATGCGATTCGGGAACAAAATGCCGAACGCCATCAGCAGTCCATAAACCGCGCCCGAGGCGCCGATCACCGGGATCATGGCCGTCTCGGTGAAAAAGATGCTGACCGCCATGTGCACAAGGCCGGCGCCGATGCCGCAAGCGAAGTAATAGCGGACAAATTCTCGCGTCCCCCAGTAACGCTCCAGCTCGCACCCAAACATCCACAAAAAGAGCATGTTCATCAAAATGTGGAAGATGTTCCCGGTATCGTGCAGGAACATGTACGTGGCGAGCTGCCAGACGGTCAGTTTGTGTATCACCCAATCGGGCCGCAGCTCGAGCCACTTAATGGCGGTTTCACCGAACAGCGTGAATTGGTCGAGAGGCCAATGCTGCAAAATGAAACAACCGAAGTTGGCGATAATGAGGTATTTGACCGCCGTGGTCAAGCCTCCGCCCAGTCCGATACGATATTGTTGTCCGTCGTAAATGCCCATCGCTAATTCACTGCGTTGTTAGCGTAAAAACGACATGACGTTGGCCGGCGGCGTCCACACGCTGGCCGGCTAACTTGACTTTTCAATTCACCACAGGCCAAAGCGCAGGCCGCCGCGAAAACCGAGGCCGGCAAGATTCACCTGGCTCCATACCGGCAGGCCTTCCTTTTTCGTTTCGTTGCGTTTTACTTTGGCGTCGTGATAAAGAATTTCAGCAATGACGGCGGAGCGGCTGCCGATGCGGTACTGAAAGCCGCCGCCGACCATCCAGGCGAAGCCGCTGTAGAAACGCCGCTCTTTTTTGCCATCCGCAAAATTGTTTTCGTGGTTCCACAACATTTCGTAACCCAACCCGCCGTTGGCGAACCAATGAAAATCGTCTTCACTAAAATGGATGATGGCCTGGCCCATGATCGGCAGAAAAAATGTCGTGAACTCGAGGTCTTTTTGCACGGTGGTTTCCACCAAACCGCCGGCGCTGACGGATTGGGCAACGGTGGTGAATTTCTGATAATTTCTCCGAAACACGTTCACCGCTGCGCCCAGCTCCACCGATTCGTCGACCTTGCCGGTCAAATCCATGCCCAGCATCAAGCCGGCTTTGGAATCTTTGGGATCGATATAGCCGAGACGAATTCCTGAAATGTGCAATTGGGCCGAGCTATTTTGAGCGGCGAGAAGTGAAAGGGCGGCGAGCGCAAAAACCCAACGTCTCCGCATATTAGTCTTCTCCTTGCTTCCAAGAAACTGGCTGACCGGTCACTGTGGCAATCGTTTGGTTTTACGTTTTGTCATTCAACCAATGCAGTGCCTTTCTTGCCTTAGAGACACTGATTTCATTTTATGAAACCAAGCCTTAAAAGTCAAGCAAAACCTTTGGGGCGGCATTTTTTTCTGCGGCAACCGCCGGCCCGCCTTTATCTGGTTTTGAAGTGAAGTCGGGGGCGCGCAATTTTTCCTGCCAGCTGCGGTTCAGTTTAAAATGC
>JBOHQZ010000636.1:0-4329 GCA_050732275.1 bacterium | reverse complement strand
GCGCCACGCTTCGCGAAACATCTGCTTCCATTCGGCGCGCGGCTCGACGGAGAATTTGGCGCGATCGAGGTCGAGCCAGCCGTTTTTTCGCGTCGCCGAGCCGTCGGAGTTGTCGCCCGGTTTCTCGCCGGCTTTCAAGACGCGCACGCGCCGGCCGCTGCGATAGCTCAACGTCTTGCCGCCGTTGGCGACTTGGATGGATTGAACATCATACGCGATGGACTCGAGTTTCTGCGAGACAAAATCATAAACCCACAACGTGCCCTTCTCATCGTCCTCGTCGGAGGCGGACGAATCGCCCAAATCCGCGCGGCCGCGAATGGGGAACGAAGTGAAAACCACTTTGTCTTTGATGCCCATCACCTGCCGATGAATGCCCTCTTTCACCGGAAACTCGATAACGCGATGTTGGATGCCGTCGAGATCGATGCGCATCGGCTCAGGCGTTTTTTCCGCTTCCGCCGGCTTTTCCTTCTCCCCAGCCTTTTCAGCGCCGTTGACAGCATCGGATTTTTTTTCATCCTTACCGTTGGCTTTGGATGAATCCAGCTTGGGAGCGCTCTCTTCTCCCGGCGCGGCCGGCGCCGGCACGAACGGGCTGGCCAAATCTTTTCGCAGCGTAATCAAATAGGGCTTCGTCGCTGCCGGAAAGCTTACGGCAAATTGCACGACATCATTCACCGGATTCAAGACGCGCGTCGAGATGAAATACAGATAGCGCCCATCCGGATCGAATTGCGGATTGAAATCATAGAGCACCGGTTGCGTCACCTGGTGTACGGCGCCGGACGCCAATTCACACAAAAAAATCGCGCTGGTTTCCTCAGCCAAAGGTTTGCGATAGGCGAGCCAGCGGCCGTCCGGCGAATAAGTCACGCCGTTGATTTCGTAAAAGTCGTTGTGGTCGAGGCGACGCTGGTTGCCGGTTTCCAAATCGATGCTCCAGAGATCCAGCCGGCTCGTCGTCAGCGCGACTTGCGCTGCGGCCGGCGAAGGAATCAGCGTTTGAATTCTTCCCGGCGGAACTTCAAAAAGGCGCTCAGGCTCCTGCGACGGCTCGCCCGAAAAGAGCACGAGCTTTTCTTCGTCCCGCGAGGCGGGGTTCTGATCGCTGATGGCGGCCAAGCGTTTTCCGTCATTCAACCAACACGCGAGACGATATCGTGCGCCTTCGCGCACGCCGTATTGCACCGGCGCGCCTTCCCAATGCGCCATGCTGAACAATTTACCGCGCGCCGTCAGCGCGATGGAATGGCCTTTGGGATGGAGATGATGATTTTCAAAGTATCGCGCCGCCGAGGAAAATTTGCGCTGCGTTTGCACCAGCGGGCTGCGCCACTGGATCGGCAGGCGGCGAACTTCGCGCGTTGCCACTTCCAGCGCATACAAATCCGCGCCGGCTTGATAAACGATGGTTTTGCCGTCGGTCGAAGGATGGCGCACGTAAAAATCACGATGCGCGGTTTCGCGGCGCAGATCATTGCCGGTCAATGCACAAGAATAAAGATTGCCGACGCCGTCGTGGTCGGAAGCAAAATAAATACGCCCATCAATCCAAAGCGGCCCGTTGGGATTGCCCTGCGGCAAATTCAATTTCACAAAATTGTCCCGCCGTTCCTTAAAGTTTTCATAAGGAAAGGCGGGATCGATCCAAATCTCGCCACCCGTGCCACCGCGATAGCGTTTCCATCTGGCGTTGTCGAAATTGTTGCGGCCGATGGCGAGGCCGGGACCGCGCGGATTCAAAGCGATATTGCGCACCGGGCAATTGAGAAAGTTTTGCGGATATTCGCCGGCGAGCGAGACACGATAAACCAAAGGCTGATCCAGCGGAATCGGCGAGCGATGCGAGCTGAGGAACAGAATCGCCTCGCCGTCGTTCGACCACACGGCGATTTTAAAAACCGCACCGAGAAACGTCAGCCGGCGCATCTCGCCGCCCTCAGCCGGCATCACATAAACGTCGGGCTGGCCTTCTTCGCGGCCGCAAAAGGCCAACCATTTGCCGTCCGGCGACAGGCGCGGATAGCTGACAATGCCGAGATTGCTGGTGAGACGGCGCGGTATGCCGCCGTCGAGCGAAACGCTCCACAAATCGTCTTCACATATAAAAACCACTTGATCGCCTTGCACGGTTGGATGATGATAATAGCCTTGGCGAGCCTCGGTCATCTCACAATCTCCTCAAAGTAGCAGTTCTCACAAGTTGTTGTAGGCTGGATAAGGTGAATTCAAACTGGCGCAACTCGCGCGTCAATGCAAGCGTAATAAGATAAAAAATTTTCGGATTAAATCAAAACTGAAATTCAGCGAGGTCAATAAAATCTTTTGCCGGAAATCAAAATGTTTCGTAAATTGAAGAACACATGGAGTGTACGAATCATTCAGGAGTAAAACATGTCGAGCAGTTCCACGGTCATCATCCGCCAGCTTATTATCCAAGCAGCCTATTTGATTTTGCAGTATGCCATCTATCGCGTTCTCCGCAGCCAATTTGGCGATTCCACACTGCGCCGCGTGATCATTCTTGTGGCGATGATCGTCATCAATCTACCCTGGTTTTATGCTGTGATGCGCATCATCGTTTTTCAGAGCTTTCCGCACAGCTACACGTTGTTGGTGACAGTGATGGGGTGGTTTTTCATCTCAGTTATTTATCTGGTTTACTTTGGCATTATCCGCTCCGGTTACGCGCTTTGGGAAGTGGCCAAACCCGCCGGCCTTTCCGCCGCAGCCGCCGGCGCTGCTGCGATGACGCGACGCGCTTTCTTGCAAAAAGCCACTCTCGGTTTTGGCGCGGTGGCGCTGATTACTTCGGCGCGCGGCCTCTGGCAGGCGCGCGGCACCCCGCGCCTGGAGCGCGTGACTTTACATTTGACTGATTTGCCGAAAGCATTCGATGGCGTGCGCCTCTTGCAGCTTTCGGATTTTCATTCCGGCCCGTACATGTCGCGCGAGCAAATGTTGAGCGTGCGCCGGCAGATTGAAGAATTGCAGCCCGATCTTTACTTTCTCACCGGCGACTTTGTCGATGCTTTCGCCGAGCAAATGCCACCGTTCGTTGAGGCCTTTGAGAATTTGCGCGCGCCGCTCGGGGTGTTTACGGTGTTGGGCAATCACGATTATTTTGCCGGCATTCAAACCGTGGAAGCCGGTCTCGCGGCGGCGAAATTGCCTTTATTACGGAACACGAATCACGTTTTAGAACATCGCGGCGGAAAATTAGCCATCGTCGGCGTTGATGATTTGTGGGCGAGCCGGCGCATCGGCCGCGGCCCGGACATCGCCACGGCGGTGAAAAACTTGCCGGAAAACATGCTCAAGATTTGCCTTAGTCACCAACCGAATTATTGGCCGGAAATCAAGAGGCAAAATGTTGCTTTGACGCTGTGCGGGCACACGCATGGCGGGCAATTCGGTATCGCCGGCACGCAAATCAGCTTGGCACGTATCGCCAGCCCTTATGTGGCGGGATTGTATAAAGAAGATGGAATGCAGCTTTACGTCAATCGCGGGCTGGGCGTATTTGGCATTCCGATTCGCATCGGCATGCCGCCGGAGATCACGGAGGTGACGCTGAGGCGAGGATAGCTGATTAACTATAACACAGAAACTGCAATTGACCGGTCGCTTAAAATTTTTATACACCAAAAGTCAACTTAATCTCAGCGACCGGTCAATGCGTTTCTTAGAAGTTGACTTTCCAAACACGCTTTTAGTTGCGCGTCTCGAAGTTTCCATTTTTATCGACGATGAGCAAAAATGTATCGTATTCTCCTCCACCAAAACCCCCACCTTCACCGTATGAGCCTGTGATCGCAAATTTGCCATTTCGCAACCGTATGATCGAATTTCCCCAGCCGTGTTTGGCTTTCGGGTTGATTCGTCTTATCCAAATGAAATCACCTTGCAGATTGATCTTGCCAACGAGAACATCACGGCCGGCTGAGCCTGTAAAGATGAAACCATCATGAGCAACGGTCACCGAATTAGCCATCGAGTAATTGCCGGTTTGAAGGATAGAACGCCATTGCAAGTTTTCCATGCCATCGAGCTTCATAAAAAGGGCGGCATAATTGCCCTGTTTGGCGGTCTGGCCGGCAACAATAAAACCGCCATCATTAGCGGCCGCAATTGAGCGTCCTCTTTCATCTTCATCGGAATTTCCCAATATTTTCGACCAAAGCAGCGCACCATTGTGGTCTGTTTTAAATATCACCAAATCCGTATTAAATCCACCTGCGCTCTCAACAAGTTTTTCACATATAACAATAATCCCATGATTTTGAGCCGCTAAAACCGACCTGGCAAAACCAAGAGATCGGTCAA
>JBOHQZ010000635.1:0-4336 GCA_050732275.1 bacterium | reverse complement strand
ATGATGCCGCCATTCGGCGGCGAGAAACCGATTCCTGCCAGCGAGATCATC
This sequence comes from bacterium, assembly GCA_050732275.1. Lineage (GTDB taxonomy): Bacteria > Zhuqueibacterota > Zhuqueibacteria > Zhuqueibacterales > Zhuqueibacteraceae > Zhuqueibacter. Next base: position 4,285 of record JBOHQZ010000635.1, on the reverse strand, counting down.
ATGAGCGCGGATGGCGAGCGCGCGCTGGTGTTGGCGCAAAATCAGATTTATGAAATCATCGTGGCAAAGATTGGCGAAGAACCTCCCACCGTCTCTATTTTGAATCCGGAGGAGGCAACGTTTCCGGTGAAGAGGCTGACGCCCATCGGCGGCTCATTCATGACGTGGGGATCCGGCACGAAAGAAGCGGTGTGGGCTCTTGGCAATACCGTCTTTCGCTACGATTTTGCTGCGGCGAAAGCTTTCGATGATTCTCTCAAAGCCGCGGCAACAAAAAAGCCGAAAGAAGAGAACGATGAAGAAGAAAAGTTATACGAGCCGAAAAAGATCGTCATTAATCTCGAAGCGCCGCGTGTAAAGGGCGCGGGCACCGTCGTTCTGCGAGGCGCGCGCATTCTCACAATGTCGCCCGGCGCGGCAAATGACGGCGTCATTGAAAATGGCGCGGTGGTGATCAAAGACAATCGCCTCGAGCAAGTTGGACCGAATGCGACGATTTCAACACCGGCAGGCGCGCGTGAAATCGACGTTAGCGGCAAAACGATTGTGCCGGGTTTCGTTGATACCCACGCGCACATGTGGCCGGCGTGGGGCGTGCATCGCGGCGTCGTTTGGGAATACCTCGTCAATCTCGCTTACGGCGTGCTCACCACACGCGATCCGCAAACTTCCACCACCGATGTGCTGACTTACAGCGATCTGGTCGAAACCGGCGCATTGCTCGGCCCGCGCGTTTTCTATACCGCGCCCGGTGTGTTTGCAACGGATCAAATCAAAAATCTGAAAGATGCCAAACGCGTACTCGCACGCTACTCGGATTATTATCACACCAACACGATCAAGCAATACGTGGCCGGCGACCGCAATACGCGCCAATGGATCATCATGGCCTCAAAGGAGAAATCGATCATGCCGACGACAGAAGGCGCGCTCGACATGAAACTGGATCTCTCGCAAATCATCGACGGCTATCCCGGCCATGAGCACAGCTTCCCCATTGCCCCGCTGTACAAAGACGTTGTCGAGCTGGTAGCAAAATCCGGAACTTTTTATACGCCGACGCTGCTGGTTTCTTACGGCGGGCCTTTCGCAGAAAATTTCTACTACACCTCTTCGGAAGTACACAATGACGCCAAATTGCGGCGCTTCGTTCCACACGAAGAATTGGACAAACTCACACGTCGTCGCCAGTGGTTTCATGATGACGAGCATGTTTTCAAATTGCATGCGGCGCAGGCAAAAAAAATCGTTGAGGCCGGCGGCAAAGTTTGCATCGGCGGGCACGGCCAGTTGCAGGGCTTGGGCTATCATTGGGAGGTGTGGTCGGTGCAATCCGGCGGCATGTCGAATATGGATGCCATACGCTGCGCCACCATCTTCGGCGCGCAAGCCCTCGGCTTCGAAAAAGATTTGGGATCGATCACTCCCGGTAAGCTGGCCGATCTGCTCGTGCTCGACCGCAATCCACTCGAAAATATTCGCAACACCAACTCGATTCGCTACGTGATGAAAAACGGCCTGCTCTATAACGCCGAAACGCTCGACCAAATTTGGCCGGTCGAAAAAAAGCTGGGTGCTCAGTATTGGTGGAATCAGGAGCCGAAGTAACCCAGACCGCCGGTCTGGCGTGCAGCATTGTTGTAGTAATGGATTATTGGAGTGATGGATTGTTGGATGCTTGGATCATTGAGCACGACGCATCCAAAACTCTATTAATCCAACAATCCATTGATCCATCAATCCAAAACTCCGAAATGGCTTATGCTAACTCCCAACCGCGACGAGCAGACCCGCGCAGCCGCCATTCAACAGGCGCAAGATGAAATTCTGCACAAGCCGGTATATCTCGACACCGAAACGACCGGCTTGGAAAAATATGATCAGATTGTAGAAATTTGCGTGTTGGATTTTAATGGCAGCGTGCTGGTGGATTCGCTGGTGAAACCCACAAACAAAATTCCGGTGGGTGTTACGAAATTGCACGGCATCACTGATGAGATGGTGAAGGCAGCGCCAACCTGGCCGGAGATTTGGCCTGCGGTGCAAGCCGCGCTCACTGGACGGCATGTGGCGATCTACAGCGCCGATTATGATATGCGGGTAATGAAACAATCACATCGCCATCACGCGATGCGCTGGAAGTTGAAGGGCGCCAACTTTTTTTGCATTATGAAACTCTACGCCCAATTTCGCGGCGAGTGGGATAATTATCACGGCTCATTCCGCTGGCACAAACTCGAAGAGGCGGGCCGGCAATGCAAGATTGAATTGCCCAACGCGCACCGCGCCAAAGCCGATGCCCTGCTGGCGCGGGCGGTATTGCATTATGTGGCTGAGAGCAAGTAACCCAGACGGCCCGTCTGGGCTGTTGGAATTTGGGATTAATGGATTTTCGATGATGGCCGCGACAGACGATAAAATTTAAATCTTGAAACCGAAAGCACAATGTGTTATATTTTGTTGTATGAAGATTCTCCAATTAGACATTGAAGGCTTTCGCTCCCTGAAAAAAGTGAGCTGGAAACCCGGCGACTTGAATGTCATCATCGGCCCCAACGGCACGGGAAAATCCAACTTGCTGTGCTTTCTTGAGTTGATGTCGGTTTCGGCGCAGGGACGGCTCGGGAAATACATTCAATCGCTTGGGGGTATGCTGTCGATTGTTTGGGATGGGCAGGTTGACACTATTTCATTTCAGACGAAAATTTTATTAACCAACGCTAATCACCATCCCTTGAAAGATGCTCTTACCTATTTTTTAGAATTTGTTAAGTTGGGCGGCGGAGGTTTTTACAGGGTCCAGCGAGAGCTCTTAGCTAATTTTAACCAGGTTGAAAACGGAGAAAACTTAGAGCCGCTCAAAACCTTTGAGAGATCGCAAGCCAATAGCAAAGTTTATGATGAAATAGGAAATGCAATTTTCACCCCGGAGGGCTTGTTGAAAGATGAGGAAACTCTGCTATCAATGTTTTCCACACCTTTTGCTAAAAACCTGCGTGCGGCATTAGTTCAACAATCTTTGGTGGCTTGGAGAATTTATCACGATCTACAAGTTCACCAAAATACGGTTTTGCGGCAAGCGGCAGTGGCGCGATTTGAAAAATGGCTGGAGCCAGATGGGCAAAATCTAATTCCGGTATTGCATACGCTATATTATAGTAATCGTGATTTTAAGCGGGAAATCGATTCCGCCATGCATGCCGCCTTTGGAGATGATTTTGATGAACTGGTTTTTCCGCCTGCTGCAGATCAAAGAATCCAATTGCGTGTTCGGTGGAAATCGCTGAAACGAGAACAATCCGCCGCCGATCTTTCCGATGGCACATTGCGGTTTTTGCTTCTTCTAACAATTTTAGCCAGTCCCTCACCTCCGCCGCTCATTGCGATTGACGAGCCTGAAACGGGTTTGCATCCGTCCATGTTGCCGATCATTGCCGAATACGCTGTCGATGCGGCGACGCGAACACAAGTCATTTTCACCACTCACTCTCCTCAATTTTTGGATGCGTTCACAGATACAAAGCCAAGCACCACAGTCGCAAAATGGGAAAATGGAGAAACCACGCTCAAAGTTCTCGCAGGCGAACAGCTTGATTATTGGTTGAAAGAGTATTCGCTTGGCGCTCTTTTTAAATCTGGCGAATTGGAGGGCATGGAATGAAGTTTATTCTTTTCATTGAGGGGCACACGGAAAAGAAAGCGTTGCCTCAATTTTTGAAAAAGTGGCTTGATCCGAAACTGGCAAAGCCGGTTGGCATCAAAACCGTGCGTTTTGAAGGTTGGCCAGAGTTAGTGAAAGATACGCCTAAAAAGGCATTGATGCACCTCAATGGACCTGAACAGCACGATCTTGTTGCCGTCATCGCTTTGATTGATCTGTACGGCCCCACATTCTACCCCGCTGATAAGCAAACCTCGAAGGATCGTTATGATTGGGCCAAAATCCATTTTGAGAATAAAGTCAATCACCCCAAATTTCGCCAATTCTTTGCGGTTCATGAAACTGAAGCTTGGTTGTTGCGTGATTCCAATTTGTTTCCCGCCGAAATCAAAAACGCCTTGCCCAAAAATCTCCAGCATCCTGAGGAAATCAACTTTGATGTGCCTCCGGCAAAACTGTTAGAGCGTATTTATAAGCAGAAAACGCAACGGCCTTATAAAAAAGTAGTGCATGGCAGCGAGCTTTTCAGCAAGCTTGATCCGGGCCTCGCTTACAAGAAATGTCCTCGATTTAAAGAGCTTTTGAATGAAATGTTAAAGCTGGCCAAAGAAGTCGGTTTATGAG
>JBOHQZ010000634.1:0-4338 GCA_050732275.1 bacterium | reverse complement strand
TCTACGATTACGTGCGCGCTACTATGAATTGGAACGGCGAATACGGCTTTTATACCGATGTTGATCTCGACAAAGCTTTTCAAGCGCGGCGCGGCGGCGGCCCCGAAATCGCCTTGATGCTCACCGGCATGCTGCGCGCCGCCGGGCTGGAAGCGCATCCGGTTCTCATCAGCACGCGCGCCAACGGCAAGCCCATCGATATTTATTCGATCTTGAGCCAGTTCAATCACGTTTTGACTTACGTTAAGATCGGCGCGCGCGAGTACCTGCTCGATGCGACCGAGCAGCTTTGCCCGCACACGCTATTGCCGGTGCATGCGCTCAACGAAAAGGGCTGGCTGGTCGACAAGAAAAATCCCAGATGGGTCAATATCGTCACCACGGGAATTTCCAGCAATCAAACGATGGTATCTGCCAGGCTGGCACCGGATGGCGCGCTTGCCGGCAAATTCGAGTCGAGTGACGCCGGCTACAGCGGCCTGCTCGATCGCCGCACTTTGCGTGATAAAAAGGAAGACGAATACATCCGCGACGGCTGGCTCTCCGACCTCGCCGGCGCGCGCTTGGATTCTTTCAAAATCAGCTTTAAAGATTCGACGCACAAACCGCTGTGGACCGAGGCCTATTTCGGCTCGAACGACCATGCGCAAGCGGCGGGAGAAAATATCTATTTCAACCCGGTATTTTTTGGCCGCTATGATAAAAATCCTTTCAAGCTGCCGGAGCGCAACTTCCCGGTCGATTTTGCTTATGGCCGCAAATTGCACTACACGTTGAATCTGACCTTGCCGGAAGGCTACGTCGTGCAGGATTTGCCGGGAAACATTACGCTCAATTTGCCGGGTGATAGCGGGCAATTTCGCCGGCTGGCGCAGGTGGAAGGCAACACGCTGCAGTTCACCAGCCAAATCACGATTCGCAAACCGCGCTTCGATCCCCTCGAATACAAAGCGCTGCGTGAGTTTTATGATCGTATCGTCGCGGCTCACGCCGAGCAAGTGGTGTTGAAACGCAGCGCCACGACAGCGACGACGGGAAAGCAGGAATAGTAAAAATCATAATCCGGATGGAGGAAAAAAATGGAGCAAAATGAAGATCGTTTCATTTCGGCTGCGCAAGAAGGCGATGTGCAGGCTCTCAAAGCCTTATTGGATGCAAGCGTGAATGTTAATGCGAAAGGCAGCTCGGGTATGACCGCCCTCATGCATGCTGCAAAAAATAATTATGTTGACAGCATAAAAGCTTTGCTCGAGGCGGGCGCCGATGTCAACGCGGCGAATGAGTTTGGCCGAACTGCTCTCAAGATGGCCGGGGAAAAAGGTTATGTGGAGGCGGTTAATTTGTTGCAAAAAGCCGGCGCTGTTGACAATTCGAATACTTTGCTTGCCGCGCCGGGCGATAGGAACCGGGGGCGACTCGATTCAATTGCCGAAAAATATGGGATTGAAGATCCTGCGGCAAGCGGCGCAAAGTGGTTCTTTTTGATTGCCGGTTTGTCTTTAGTCAACTCACTTATTGTCCTGTTTGGCGGCAATTTGTATTTCCTCGTGGGTTTGGGCATAACCCAATTTATTGACGGATTTGCCATTGGAATGGTGAATGAAAGTGGCGCAGAATTCCGGACGGTTGCCAATACCATCGCCTTCCTTTTTGATGTCGGCATCGCCGGTGTTTTTGTCGCCTTTGGGGTTTTCGCCAGGAAGAGACAAAAATGGAGCTTTATCACGGGAATGTGCTTATACGCCTTCGATGGCCTCCTATTTTTGCTGTTCAAAGAGTTTTTGGCTTTAGGGTTTCATTTATTTATTCTTTGGAAGCTATATGACGGCCTCGAGTCGATTGATTTTGGTGAAGCAGGAGAGGCTAAAACGGCAAGTGTTTAATTTGAGGAATACTATGTGCTGGTTCGATCCATTTAAGATGCGTATCTATTATTCTTGTAGCGTCATGCTTGCGCTCGCTTTTGCGGCGCCCAAGACACCTGCCTATTCGGCAGCCGGACAAGACCGCGAGTTCGATGTGACCAAAATGCCGGTGGAGCTTATTAAAGACGCCGATGCCGTCGCTCGCCTCGACGCGCTGGTGTTCACGGTGGAAAGCCCGGGAAAAGCGACGGAACGGGTGCGGCAGGCGTTCACAATTCTCAATGACAAAGGGCGCGAATTTGGCAAAGTCGGCGTGGGCTATGACAAATTTCGCCAGCTCGCAGATTTACGTGGCTGGCTATTTGACGCCCAAGGCAAAAAAATTCGCGATTTGAAAAAGAGCGACATCAACGATTACAGCGCTATCACGGATTATTCGCTTTATGAGGATAACCGCGTCCGCGCCGCCGAGCTTTATTATGATATTTACCCCTACACGGTTGTCTTCGAATATGAAGTGAATTACAATGGTTTGATCAAATGGCCATCGTGGTATCCGTTCTTGTCGCGCGCTCCGGTCGAGCGCAGCAGCTTCGAGGTAAGCGTACCCGCAGACATGCCGCTGCGCTACCACTTACGCGATGTCGAGCACGCCCCCAAAATTGAACCGGATGGCAATCGAAAGATTTTGCGTTGGGAGGCTGCGAATCTTCCCAAATGGGAACGAGAGCCTTATAGCCCCAGTGAAGCGCCTTGCATTCTCACTGCGCCCTCGGCATTTGAAATTGGCGGATACACCGGAGATATGTCATCATGGGCTGCGCTGGGAAAATGGTATTATCAGCTTTATCGCGATCGCACGACGCTCCCACCGCCAGCGCTCGCCGAGGTTCAACAATTGTGTGCAAACCTCGCCACCCCGCGTGAAAAAGTGCGTGTGCTGTATGCGCATTTGCAAGCGAAGACCAGATATGTCAGCGTCCAGCTTGGCGTTGGTGGTTGGCAGCCATTCGACCCCACGTATGTCTACGAGCGTAATTACGGTGATTGCAAAGCGCTTTCCAATTATATGGTCGCCATGTTGCACGCAGCCGAGGTGGAGGCTTATCCCGTATTGATTCGTAGCGGCGAGCGAGAACCGGATGTCATTGCGGATTTCCCCAGCAAGGAATTCAATCATGTGATCGTTTGTGTGCCGCAAGCAAAGGACACGTTGTGGTTGGAATGCACCAGCCAGACCTCGCCGTTTGCTCACCTTGGTGCTGCTAATGAAGACCGCAATGTTTTGTTGGTTACGCCGGAAGGCGGCAAATTGATTCGGACGCCCCGCAGCAAATCCACCGACAATCGGCAAATTCGCCGCGCCGTGGTGGCGCTCAGCGAAACCGGCGACGCTGTTGCAGAAGTGAGCACGCGCTACACCGGTAACCAGCAAGATCGCGTGCGCTGGGCTTTGGCAAAGAGCACGCCGCGTGACCGTGAAAACTGGCTGCGCGAGGAGATCGACGTGCCGAGCTTTCGTCTCGTGAGCGCCGACTTTTCCGCAGCGGAGGGCAAGCAAGCTGAAATTGCGTTGCCGATCAAGCTCGAATTACCGCGTTTTGCCTCGCGCTCCGGTGCGACCCGCCTTTTTTTGCGCCCCAACCTGATGGAACGCCGAAAGTATATTCCACCGGAAGTGAAAGAGCGCCAACAGCCGGTTGAATTTGATTACGCCTATCTCGATACCGACACCATTGCCTATCAGTTGCCGGCCAATTTCAGCATTGAAGCGGCCCCGCCGATTTTTGCGCTCGAAACCCCGTTCGGCAGCTATCATGCCTCAACCGTGTTCAAAGCCGGAACGCTTGAATACGTGCGCCGCCTGGAGATTCGCGAGCGGGCGTTGCCAGCGGATCAATACGAAGCCTATCGCCAGTTCATCGCCGAAGTGGTGAAAGCCGACAATGCGCAGGTCGTGCTGGTGCACAAAGCGAATTGATGTTTTTTATATCTTTCCAGGACGCCCCTGGCACACGGTGGAACAGGGGCGTCTATTTTTATCCTTCCTTAATCCGTTGTTGACTTTCCCAATTTTCTTGTTTATATTTCGCCATTAACTTGTTAAAACCCCGATTTTGCATTAGTGTTGAATTTTATTAGAGGCTGTCGGGGTTTAGTGTTTTAAGCCAAACTTAGAAAATCTTTCCTATGCTCGTTGGCCATAATATCGTTCGCCGCGAAGGCCGGGAAAAAGTCACCGGCCGCGCCCAGTACGTGGATGATTTGCTGTTTCCGGATATGTTGTATGGGAAAACCATCCGCAGCACCATCGCGCACGGCGTTATCCGTGAAATCAAATTCGACCCGGCGTTTGACTGGAGCCGCATCGTCGTGGCGGATTATCGCGACATTCCGGGCAAAAATGCCGTGGCGCTTATCGAGTACGATCAGCCGCTTTTGGTCGAGAAAAAAGTTCGTCATCAGCAAGAGC
>JBOHQZ010000633.1:0-4341 GCA_050732275.1 bacterium | reverse complement strand
TTTTACTTTTTCCCACCAATGAATTGGTGGGCTATTGTCACATCTTCCCTTTCGGGGCTTAACATAATGACATGAACTAAGAGCGCCTCAATCCATGTACAACAGCATGCTCGAACGATTGGTCTTATTCGGATGAAAATAATGGCACGTCACGCAGCGATTCGAGGTTTCATTCGCATTGTGGCAGACGCGGCAGTTCTCAATGCCCGGAATATTTTGAATCGCAGCACGATCCAGCGACGCCGGCACCGCCTTCGCGCTGTCAGCTTGGGCCACGATCGGAATCTCAGTATGGCATTCCAGGCAGCGGCGTTGCACGATGTGCGCCCGGTGGTTGAATTGCGCGCGGCGCAAAACCTGCTGATCTTTCTGCACCCGCACGATGCTGGCGTTGGCAACGGCGTGGCACTCCCGGCATGGCTGGGTCAATGACTCGGCCAGCTCATTCATGCCCGTGACTTGATCCGGCGCCAGATTTGGATTCACGGAATTGGGCGGCAATAGGAATTTGCCATTGGCGATCAAGTTGGTTTGGCGGCGCAGCCGGTTGCGCGTGACTTTCAGGAGCGAGTCGATTTTGACTAAATCCTTTTGCACTTCCGGCTCCGGCCTGCCGCGCAACCCGGCGGCGTAATTCTCCAAAGCTTGCAGCGCCTCCTGATAAACGGCCGCTGAGACCACAGCCCCGTTTTGCGCCGGATTTTTTCCGGAAGCTTTCAGCAAATCGGCCAGATCGAGATTCTTGCTTGGGTGAAGCGCGTGCCGGATCATTTTCAAATTTTCCAAAATCCACGGATCCTGGTGCCGCACCGGCAGCTTCACCATGCGGTTGCCGGGCTTGATTTGAAATTCGTTGGGATTGGAATTAAAAGCCCACGCCATACCGGGCCCGCCTCTTCGCCGCATCGCCTCGAGCGTTTCCACACCCGGAGCCAGAGGATCGTCGGCGCTTTTCATTTTCAAGGCCGACGTGGCGATGCTGCCGGTCAAATGGCAGGCGCTGCAATGCGTGTCAAAATCAATCGCGGCGAAACGTTCGCCATTCGGCTGCGGGTTGTGGCAGTACAAACAGGCCCTCTCGAGGTCCGCCAATTTTTCCCGTTTCACCACTTCCTTGACATGCCGAATGTGCGTGAATGCCAGCGTCGTATCATCGGCAATTTTCTTGGCGGTAAATTGAAACTGCGGATGATTTTTGTTGAACGAGCCGTAAACGTGGCACGAGAGGCACTGCTCGTCCGTCACGTTGGTGATCGCCGCGGCGCGGCCCAAATGTTCTTGATGGCAGACGGCGCAATCTTCTTCTTTGGCCGCATGTTTATTGCCGCCGTCTTTTATCCGGCGCAGGTCATCGGAGCGATAAATGTAATGGCTGGCGAAGGTGTAAACGCCGACCTCGTCGCCGGTTTTCTCGTGACAAACCGAGCATTTCGCATTCGTCGCGGCGTCGAATTGCTGATGGCAGGCGGCGCAGTCTTTTTCAAAATTGGCGTGAAAGGAAGAGAGTGGCCCGCTGGCAGCGACGTTACTCTTGAGAAAATGAAAGTCGATCACATAATAAGCCAATATCGCCAAACAAGCCAAGCCGCCGGCCGCCATCATCGCACGCCGATGGTCCGGAAAAACATATTTGCGCGCGACGGCCAGCCGCAGGTCGCCGAAGGTGCCTTTCTTTTTCGTGCTATTTTCGTTTTTAGCCATCAACAGACTTTTTAAAAAGCGCTCCCCAACGGATGAATTAAGACCAGCGGATAAAACATCCGTTAGTCCCAACGTGGATAAGCCGCAACTAAAAAGATCGCTCACGGAATGGAACTCTCACGGAAGAGATTTTTATGAATTCATTTCCGCGAGAGTTCTATTTCCGTGAGCCAGATTTCTTTGCTTTTTTGCCAAGATTTCACTTGTAACTTAATTTATCCGTTGGTGCAAAGTTTTCACCATTGACTAATAATAAAGCACCGCGAACAAGTGCAGCGCGAGCAAAATCAGCAAAACCAGCGACACCGGCACGTGCGTGAAGAGCCACCAGCGCAGGATTCGCTGCAGCGTGTAATGCGCGTCGATCTCGAGCTTGGTTTTATAAAAAGCCTCGAGTTTATTGAGCTTTTCCTTTTCGTCTGAAGCCAGCAGGCGCCGCACGTATTCAAACCGCCGGAGCCGCGACTGAATGCCGCCGGTGATGTCGAGGCAATAGATCAAGCGCGGTTGCGGCGCCGCCAAAGCGAAAGCGACGTTGTTTTTATAAAAATCTCTGACCGGCTCGGCGCAGGTCTGCGCCAGCGCATTCGCTTTTTCCCTGATCTCGCGAATCAGCTCGGGGATCCTTTCGTAAACCACTTCGATGGCCAGGCCCGAGGTCAAAATTTTGGGAATCCATTTTTGCAAGAGCACGCCAATGATGCCGCTGGCCGTGACGTAGATGCTCAGAAACCACAGCCACCACGTGAGAATGCCTTGGGGCTGGTGAAAACCGCTGTGCATGAACGTGAGCAGCATAAAGAGCGCGCCGCCATAAAGATGAAATTGCAGCCAAACGCGCGCATTGCCGAGGCCGCGCGCCAAAGCGAACCTCGTCATCCGGCGCCGCATTGCCAACAGCGCCGTGCCAACCATCAAAATCGCTGCGGCGGTGCCATACGATAATCCCCAAATATTGGAGGGCCGAATCTCGGACAAGATTACATTTGCGAGATAAACCAGACCGCAAATTATTACAGCGCTCAAAAATACGCGCGCGCCCGGCGAGCTGCCGCGCCATTTTTTAAAAAGAAAAACCGGTCTCTCCGCCATGGTGATGCACAAACTTGTAAGTGAATTTCACAAAACGACGTTGCTCTCCCTGCCTACTCACCCTCTGCCAGCCGCTAAAATGAAAATCCAAAGGATTTAAATGCAGGCTGGCTACAATGATTAGGCAAAGAAAATGCCATACGCAACAGTGTTGAAAAAATTTGAATATTTTCCGGCATTGCGATTGCTAAAGGGAGAATGACTGTAAATTCACAACAGCAAAGTCATGAGAGGAAGTATGAGATGAAAGCACGGATACTATTTGTTGCAATTTCTATAATCGGGGTCATCGTCCAAGCCCAGCCACGAACTCACTCGCCAAATTCTCCGTACAAAATCGCGGCGCCAATCTCCGGCGCTGCTGATGAACATTTTTTTTTGCGTTCAAACACAGTGGCGGCAGCAAGCGATGAGGAAAAGCTTGCCGCCGGTGAAATGCGGCATGGGTGGGCTATCCGCCACAATGGCCTCTCCAACCTGGAAGATGTCGCTTATGCCCTCGCGCTCGATGACAGTGAAAATGTTTATGTCACTGGTTACAGCGTCAAAAAAGATGCCGATTACTTGACGATCAAATACAATCGCGCCGGCGTGAAAAGATGGGCCGTGCGCTACAACGGCCCGAAAGATTCGACCGATATTGCCTACGCCCTCGCGGTCGATAAAAACGGCAACGTCTATGTCGGCGGCTGCAGCATCGGCGCCAACGGCACTAATGATGGTGTTGCCATCAAATACAATAGCGCCGGGATGCGGCAATGGGTGGCGCGCTATAACGGGCCGGCGGATTGGCACGATGGAATTTTCGATATCGAGGTTGACGCTGCCGGCAATGTTTACGTGACAGGTTACAGCTACAGCGCCCTCAATGGCTACGATTTCATGACCATCAAATACAACGGCGCCGGCGCACAACAATGGATCGCCCGTTACAATGGTCCGGCCAATTGGGAAGATATTGGGCATGAGATATTGGTTGACGCGGCCGGGAATGTTTACGTAAACGGATATAGCGCCGGCAAGACCGGAGATCATGATTTTCTCACGGTGAAATACAATAGCGCAGGAATCGAGCAGTGGGCGGCGCGTTACAACGCCGAGGCCGATTCGTCGGACATCTCTTATAATATTGCCTTGGACGACGCCGGCAATGTTTACGTGGCCGGCGCCAGTTATGGCAACAACGGCAATTTTGATTACGTGACGATCAAATACAACAATGCCGGTGTCGAACAATGGATAGCTCGCTATAATGGCCAGGGCAATGGCGACGACCGGGTGCGCGATCTGGCGGTTGATGCCGCCGGCAATGTCTACGTCACTGGCCGCGGCTTCGAGAGCAGTGGCACGAATGATTACACCACGGTTAAATACGATAAAGCCGGGGTTCAACAATGGGTCACACGCTACAAAAGCCCGGGCAATGGCACAGACGAAGCCTTTCGTGTGATCGTTGACGGTTCCGGCAATGTCTATGTCACCGGTTACAGTTATTTCGGCCCGGATACGGATAATGATTACGTGACGATCAAATACAACAGCGCGGGA
>JBOHQZ010000632.1:0-4358 GCA_050732275.1 bacterium | reverse complement strand
CCCAACGGCATGCCTTTGAGGTCGATTTCTTCCACTTGTTGCATGGCGGCGCGATGAATCAAAACCGGCGGCATCCCTGCGCCACAAATGGAAAGACGCGGGCCGTTGATTCTGGCGAGCAACAACGTCATATAAATCTGGCGCAGGTTCATGCGTTTGAGCGCCTGATTCGATTGCTGAAAAATTTCGGTAAGATCGGGCTTATGTCCAAGCGTCATGAACAGGCTTTTCATCGCTGTGACCATCGTTCCGGCTTTGAGTCCGTGGCCGGTCGCGTCGCCGAGAGCCACCGTCAGCGCGCCGTCTTCTCCCAAGTGAAAATCGTAGTAATCGCCGCCGACTTCGGTGGCGGGTTTCATATAAACCGCGAGATCGAGATCAGGCAATTGGGGAATCGTTTGCGGCAGCATGGAAAGCTGCAATTGGCGCGCTTCTTCCAGCTCTTGGGCGCGGCGTTGATTTTCCGCTTTCTGTTTTTGCCGGTACATGTCATAACGCCGGATGCCGAGCACGCCCGCTGCCGCGATGATCGCATAAAAAACATACGCCCACCACGTGCGATACCACGGCGGCAAAATTTCAAAGGCATACACGGCTTCATGGCTTTCATGCTGATAAACATTTTTCGCGCGCACGTGGAAACGATATTCTCCCTCGGAAAGGTTGGTGTAATCTTTTTCGGATGACTTGGTCCACGCCGACCAGCCTTGATCAAATCCCTCCAAAAAATATTGGAATTGGTTGGCGGATTCTTCATCAAAACTGGGTGCGGCACATTCAAAACGCAGGGCGTTATGGGCGTAGGAAAGCGCAGGGCGAGGAGCGAAGAGCGTGGGGCGCAAAACTTCGGATTGTTCGTTAGTAGGATACGTCGCTCCGGTGCCGGCGAATATAACCGAATCTGCCTCCGCTTCACGGGCAATGGTCACGCGGCGAATAAGGGCCGAATAATCCACGGTCTCGCGCCTTGGAATATTGGGATCGTAGCGTAGGAGGCCATCCGGCCCTCCAAACCAAACCACAGAATCTGTCCCGTTCCCGTTATCAGCGCGATCATTTTCTGGATAGATCGTCCATATCGCCGCTTTAGCAAGTTGGAGAGGCGATCCTTTTTCCGGCAAATAAGATCCGTCCGGCTGCCGCAGCGCGCGATTGATTTCGGCGGCTTCTTCCGATCCCAACCAGACGTTGCCTTGATGATCCTCGGCCACGACTTCAACGTCGCGCGAGCCGTCAGCAAACATGCCGCCGTAAGTCGAATCCGAAAAAAATTTATTCGTCAATTGGTCAAAACGAAAGAGTCCCTGATCGCTGGTAAAAATTGTCCGGCCGCGAAGGGCATTAACCCCGACCCAGCCTTTCGGCAAGCCATGCCGGAAATCAAAACGCTCGATTTGCGGATTTTCGTTCCATCGAGTTTGGCCATGATTTCCATTCGAAAAACTTACCCGCAAAACGCCTTGCGCTTCCGTCCCCAGCCAAAGCTTGCCCGAAAGAGCTTTTGAGCCGTCCTTGCTCTCGACGATGCTCCAGATCGGCTCATGAATACCACGAATGCGTCCCTCGTCAATCCATTTCAAAGTTCCGGGATCATGGCGCAAAGAAGCCAGGCCATCTCTGAGGCCAACATAAACGCGATTGGAATCCTGTTTGGAGCGATGGAGAAACATTGAAAAAAACGAATCACCGACGGATTCTTTGACGAAACTCGCCTGCCCGCCGGTAATCTGGTAAACGCCGTCATTGGTGGCCGCGAGTAAGGTTTTGCCGACCGCGAGAAGCGACCAGCTCTGCGCCGTAATTCCAGCAATTGGCCGAAATACCGGCGCGTGCTCCGGCTGCGGCGAATTAGTGCTGCCGGATCGAGAGGGCAAATAGAAAACGCCGAGGCCGGTCGCCACATACAAAGTGCCACGATGCCGGAGAATGGACGACACAAAATCTTTGATTCCTGCCGGCTCGCCATAAAACGATAGCGGTGAAGCCGTTTCAACGCGCGCGATGCGGCGGCCTTGCGCCAGCCATATCGCGCCCTGGCGATCGGGAAAGATAAAATTGACGTCATGATCTTGCAAGCCGGCGGCTTTATCCAAAAGCTGGAGCAGATTCCCGCGCTGGTCAATGATCGCGACGCCGCCTCGTATTGTCGCCAACGCAAAAGCCACGCTCGTCGGGTTATCATTCCGCAAAACCGCGCCATGAGAGAGTTGATTTTCGCGCAGGAATTTCGTGGTCGCGAGATCGGTTTGAAAAGTCTGAAAGGATGTACCATCGTACAAAAACAAACCCTGCTCGCGCGTGCCAAGCAAGATTCTTGTTTCAGCATAAGGCAGCATTATATAAATGCGCTCATCCGCAAATCGTGCCCCGCCGCTCGTCAGTCGCAAAGAATCCCCAGCCAGCTCGAGCAACCCGGCTCCCCACTGCTGAATGTAAACGCGATCGCGCACCACGAATAAGCCTGAAAACGAAGTGGCTGGCTTCCAGGTTTGCATGCGTTGATCGGCCCAGCGCAACAGAATTTTATCGGTGCGAAAATAAACGCCTTGCGAGGTGGCATAAGAATACCACACTTCGTTAAACTCGCGGTTCTCCGGCTTGACGTGATCGAGCAAAGAGACGAATTGCATGTCGCCAACGGAATCCGGCGCGAGATAGCCGAGGTCGCCGACGGCGCCGACATAAATGCGACCGCTCGCATCAATGGTCAATGATCGCACGCCGGACTTATTGGGCGTGGAAATCAAGCGCCACGAAACGCCGTCATATTCAAGAATGCCGTTCCAATTGCCAAAATACATCACGCCGCGCTGATCTTGCGCAATAGCCCAATAATTAAAAGCCGCGCCGTATTCTTTCGGATTGTAGTTGCGAATGAAGGGCCTGCCGAAAGTCGGGGAGTCCGAACTAGGAGAGTTCGAAGCCGCACGGGCCGATGCGCCTTGGGCTAACGCATTGGCATGAGCGCCGAGGCAAAAAAAGATCGTGCCTGCCAGTAACAGGCCGGCTATGGTGATGATTTTTTTCATGACCTTTCCAACTTCAAAAAATGCGCTCGGCTTGAGACGTCGCTAAAAATTACGGAAAGATAAAAGCTGATGAGGCATGAGAAATTTTACAAAATCAAACGGCGAGAAGCAAGGGGAATATTTTGAAGCAACGGGCGTGTTGGCTCCACCTCAAACAGACAACGTCGCAATCCGCCAGGGCGAAATCAATTTCCCGCGACCAGTCGGCGGCGCCCGTATGGATTTCTAAGCGCGTTTGCTTGCGCCAGACGTTGAAGCCCGCTGCTTTAAGGACAAAACTGCGTCCGTAGGATGGATTTTTTCAACGAGGCTGCGGTCTTTGGAAGAATAACTGATAAAAATGTGGGGGTGGATTTTCCATCACAAATCGGTTTTTCATGTGCTTTTACACGGTCTCTGCTGTCTCTTCTGTCAACTCAGCAGGATGAAATTGGAGGTATTCTCGCACTTCAAGCTGCATCCGATCAATTTCGGCCAAGTAGCCGGATGCCGCCATGCGATAGTTGGTTGGATTTGTTTCTTTGCGTCGCAGTTCTGCAACTTGCCTCTGCATGCGCGCGATGCGTTCCAATGTTACTTGAAGTTCATTGTCATTTGCAATCATGATATCACCTCCACGATCCTCGTTTGTTACCATCGCGTTTAATTTGCCAATCTTCAATTGCAGACTGCTCGCTACCCCACGCCGCCATTCGCCTCACCCAAAACACGCTTGCGCCAAAATACGCTTGACAGCGTAAATGATCAAAAAGAATCTGCGCTTCGCCACTCAGCATTCGCGCATCAAAATCGTCTTCCATGATAATAAAAATATCAACGTCATTGGGCTCGGGCTTATCAGTGACAAATGAGCCAAAGGTTATGAAATGTGCGATCTTGCCTGTTGCTGATGCAATGCTATAAATTCGTTCAAGACGACGTGCCACTTGCATGCGTTTGGCGGTGCTTGTGCCGAAATGCCGAATGACTTCTTGCAAGGAGGCACGATAGATACCAACCGGCAGATCACCCTCGGCATTGAAATCGGGAAAGCTCATTATTTTTTCAAACAGCTTGTTGTAAATATTCCAAGATAGCTTTCTGATGGTTTGTAAGAATCTTTGAAAAAAATTCCTTTCATTGATTGGCGCACCGCCATTTGGGGCTTCTGGATTTTTCCCAGAGTCGTCATGAGTGTTCATCGGTTCTTCCTTTCATGCTTTTGAAATCGCCTTCAGAAATACCGATGATAGGCTCAATGACTCAATCTATCATCCAGGTGCCCTTCTGGCGATCTTTTCGTATGTTAAAAAATTGGTTTCAAAAACTGGCTGTTTTATAGTTGTAGCC
>JBOHQZ010000631.1:0-4360 GCA_050732275.1 bacterium | reverse complement strand
GATGATGAGCGCATAAGTGCTCGGCCGGCCGATACTCAACGTGTCCAGCTCTTTCACCAAGCTGGCCTCGGTGTAGCGCGGCGGCGGCTTGGTAAAGTGCTGCTTGGGGTGTACGTCGAGCAGAGCGAGCGCTTCGCCGACTTGAATATTTTGCGGCACTTTGCCGTTCTCGCCGTTATCTTCCGGCTCTTCTTCCTTCACGTCGTCGTACACTTGCAAGAAGCCGCGAAAGACGATAATGGAGCCGGAGGTGCGCAAAAGAAAGCGCCCGCCTTCGATGTCGATCGAGGTTTGCTCCAGAACGGCCGCTTCCATCTGGCTGGCGACGAAGCGCTGCCAGATCAGCTCGTATAATTTGTATTGGTCGACAGAAAGATACTTTTTGAGGCTCTTGGGCGTGCGCCTCATCGAGGCCGGACGAATCGCCTCGTGCGCGTCTTGCGCCGATGATTTCGTTTTGTGGACGCGCGGCGACTGCGGCAGATACTCCAGCCCGTAATCCGTAGTTATAAAATCACGCACCTCGGCAATTGCTTCATCAGCGACGCGCGTGGAGTCGGTACGCATGTATGTGATCAAGCCGGTGCTGCCCTCTTCGCCGAGCTCGACGCCTTCGTAGAGCTGCTGCGCGATGGCCATGATGCGCTTCGCGGTAAAACCCAGGCGGTTGGCGGCTTCCTGTTGCATCGTGCTGGTGGTGAAAGGCGGGGCCGGTTGGCGATTGACTTTCTTTTTCTTGATGTCAACGACTTTGAAGCTCTGCTCGCGCAATTCGCGATTGAGAGCTTGCGCCTCGGCCTCGTTGTGAATCTCCGGTTTTTTATCGCCGATCTTGACGAGATTGGCCAGGAACGGATCGGTGCGCTTGCCTTTAAACTCGACGGCAATGCTCCAATATTCTTCGGGAATGAAGGCGTCGATTTGTGCTTCGCGCTCGCAGATCAGACGCAAGGCAACGGATTGCACGCGGCCGGCGCTAAGGCCGCGATAAATGGTGCGCCACAAAATCGGGCTGACTTGATAGCCCACCAGGCGGTCGACGACACGGCGGGCCTTTTGCGCCACGACCAAATTTTTGTTGACCTTGTCCTTGTGCTCCAACGCCTGCTTGACGGCGCGCTCGGTGATTTCGTTGAAACGCACGCGATGGACATGATCGTTGTGCGGACTGATGACTTCCGCCAGGTGCGCGGCGATGGCCTCGCCCTCGCGATCCGGATCGGTGGCAATATACACCTGATCGACATTGGCGGCAGCTTTGCGAAGCTCGGTGAGCAGCTTGCCCTTGCCGCGAATGGTGATATACTCCGGCTCGAACCCGTCTTCGACGTTGACGCCGAGCCTCTGCTTCGGCAAATCCTTGATGTGTCCGACGGAAGATTTTACCGTGAAATCGTTGCCGAGAAATTTATTGATGGTTTTCGTTTTTGCTACGGATTCAACAATAACTAAAGACTTCGACATGATCACGACCTGAAATACTTGTAAGCAACCGTCCGGACGCCGGTGTTCCGCCGAATGCTAAACTCCGGCAGCAAGCGTCACGACGGCAGTTTTATTAATGAACGACGGCGCTATCCTCGAAAACAAAAAACGATCCCTCGCTCGCGCCTTCCAAATTGAACAGCGTGGAGGCCACCAACGATTTGATATCCGCCTCGGTCAGATGCGTGGCGCCGAGCATCATGGCGCGCTCGATGGTTTGCTCCACCTCGGCATCGCTGAGAATGCCGAGATGTTTCAGTTGCAGCAAATAGCCGTACCCTTCCGGCGAGATGACGATGCGCTCCAAATCGTGCAGCAGGCGGAATGAGCCTTCGAGAGTGGGGCCGGCATGGCGCACCAACTCCTCGCTTTCGTCTTGGCTGCGCTCGTAAAGCCATGAGAACGCCGAGCTGATCTCGTTCTCGGTGTAGCCGCGCTGCATCAAGTCGCGCGAAATGAGCTCCAGATTGTTCGGCGCCGGCTTTCCATCACGGATCTCGCTCATAATATAAACGAGAATCTCGACGACACGTTCGGTCATAGTTTTTCCTCCACGATAGCCTCGTTTTTCCCAAGTTGCCTGCAATGTACGAAAAAAATCGGTAAAAGCAAGGGATTTTACAAATTTTTATCAATTGCGGAAAGCCGGTTCGAGCAAAATCAGGCACTTGGCGGCTGGACGTTTTCTTGAAATCGCTGGCGTGACAAACGCGCCATCGTATTGACCGAGCAATAACGTCTGCTCTCATAACTGCGCCTAATTTACCGCAAAGCCCGTATATTGCCGTTTGTAAGGCGCGTGAAAGGCCAGCACGATATCCTCTTTGGGCACACCCCATTCGACCAAATCATTGGCAATCTCTCTCTCCGTACCGTCGTGTTGTATCCAAATTTCCCTGCCACAATTTCTTCTTCCATCACCTCCCAATCAGATACCGGCAAGTTCATGGCGGCGATGCGTTCTGTAATTGGTGCAACGGAATATTGGGGTTTGATCACAGCGCCAATATCTTTCAGCTCGATAATCAATTCGGCCTCAGGCTGCACGCCAAGCGCCTCCAGAATCTGTAGAGGAAGGGCAATGCGGCCAGCCTGATCTATTGTAATTGTTTGCGCAAACCTCGGCGCCTCCAAATATCAGATCAAACTAGGCAAAGACAGGTTCGACTTCACGAACATGCAATATTTCTGCACGATTGATGGGCCGAATATCCGTTGCTGTCAAAGTTAACAACGCGACGGTTTTGCCGTCGGCGGTGACAAATTCAACCTCGAAGCCGGCGCCATCATCATAACAATGAACGACCGTACCCTCATCGCCTGCTTTGAGACGATAATCTACAACATCATGGGTTAGCGCGACGATGTCCAGTTCATTAATCATCGAGCCTCCTTAAATCCAAACATACGAAAGAATTTCGCTTTCCCTCGACCGACGACATGAGTTTCTGAGAGCAAATAATCTCTCAGTTTCGATGGCGGAATATAGGCCTTTTCGCGATTCGGCAATTTCATGCATCATCACGCTTCCGCCCCATGGCACTTTTTGTACTTCTTCCCGCTGCCGCACGGGCACGGATCATTGCGGCCGACTCTTTCTCCGACGACGACGGGCTGGCGCTTGCCCGCCGGCTGCGGCTGTGGCGGCCGCGACGGGCCTTCAAATCCCATTCCAGCCGAAGATTGATGCACCGTCGTCATTTGCTGAGGCATACGCCGGCGCACTGGTGGTGGTTCCATTTGCACCTGCGCTTTGAAAATCGCCTCCAACACTTGCTCGTCCAATTGCCCGATCATTTCCTCGAACATGCGAAAGCCTTCGCCCTTGTATTCGAGCAGCGGATCTTTTTGGCCGTACGCGCGCAAATTGATGCCCTCTTTCAAATGATCCATCTCATAAAGATGCTCGCGCCACTTCTCGTCGATCGCGCGCAGCGTCGCCAGCCGCTCGATCTGGCGCATAATCTTCGGCGTCACCATCGCCTCTTTACGCTCATAGGCGTCGTGCGCCTCTTTGATCAGCGCTTCGGCCAGATCCTGTTGATTCAATCCGGGGCGCTGGCGCACGCCTTCCGGCATCCCGGTCAAAAAGAGGCGTTGAAACGCATTCTGCAAGCCGTCCCAATCCCATTCATCCGGATGATGGCCGGCGGCATAAAGCGCGGCTTTCTCTTGAATATAGGCATCGACCATTTGCAAAATTTCGTCGCGCAAATTTTCGCCGCGCAGCGCATGGCCGCGCCGGTTGTAGACGACGGTGCGCTGCTTGTTCATCACGTCGTCATATTCCAGCAGATGCTTGCGGATGCTGAAATTGTGTCCTTCGACGCGCTTCTGCGCGCGCTCGATCGAGCGCGTCACCATGCGATGCGTGATGACCTCGCCCTCTTCCGCGCCGAGCCGATCCATCACCGAGGCGATGCGCTCGGAGCCGAACAGCCGCATCAAATCATCTTCGAGCGAAAGATAGAAACGCGACGAGCCGGGGTCGCCCTGCCGTCCGGAACGGCCGCGGAGCTGGCGGTCGATGCGCCGGGCCTCGTGGCGCTCAGTGCCAATGATGTGCAAGCCGCACGGCACGCCCTCGTAACATTTATACTCTTCGAGGTGCGGGCATGGCTCCATTCCCGGCCGCACTTTTTTGAGCGCGCAATTTTGATGAATCACCACGCCCTTGCCGAGCTTGATGTCGGTGCCGCGGCCGGCCATGTTCGTCGCGATCGTCACCGCGCCAGGTTGGCCGGCCATAGAGACGATTTCCGCTTCCTGCTGATGATATTTGGCGTTCAATACCTTGTGCGGAATGCCCTTGCGCTTCAGCATGCGGCTCAGCGTTTCGGAAACTTCGACGCTGACCGTGCCGACGAGCACCGGG
>JBOHQZ010000630.1:0-4369 GCA_050732275.1 bacterium | reverse complement strand
ACATTTTTCTGTCATTACCCTCTTAAAAAGTTAGTGGCATTGGACTACAAGCCGTTATTCGTTGTTGTTTCATTCGGCCAATACCGTGCGTTTAAATTGCGACGGCGAAACGCCTGCGGGTACTAAGACAATTTCATCACCCACGCCGGTTTTGAATTGCAGCAGCGAGCCTTTGATATTCTGCTCATTCTTGCCGTTGCGATGCAACGCGACTTCGCGATCCGGCCAGGGATTGCGCAGCCGGCAATCGCCGCCAAGCTGCGAGGCGATCTCAACAAATTCAATTGCGCCTTTTTGCAATGACGAAGTGACCAGAAAACCGCCGCGTGCTAAAAGTGTAAAAGCCGCGTCCCAATTTTTCGGCCAAGATGGAAACAGATGAATCACCGCATCTTTGCCGGGCGCCGAGGGAACGCTTTGGCACAGCGCTTCGTGCAGCGCATACGTGGCGTTGCCAAGCCGCTGCGCGTCGATGCCGTTCACGCCTTCTCGCAACGTCATGCGATTGGCCAAAACGCCGGCGCGGCCGGTGCCGTCGAAATCGACGAAGTCGCCTTCAGGCCATTTGCACTGAATCTGATTGATGATGGCGTGACGCACATCTTCAGCGCGGCCCAGTTTGGCTGCCAGCACCGCCGAGCCGGAGAGCACGGAAATGCGCGTGCTGTCATTCATGCCGTTTGGATACGCGCGGTGATAAGTATCGCGGCTGATTTGAAACAGCGCCGGATTCTCTTCTGCGGTTTCGAATGTGTTGAGATCGTAATACATGGCCGGCGTATGATCTTCACGAACACGCCCGTGCAAAATCGGATTCAATCCGCTGATCCAAAATTCCGGCTCGCCGGGTGCATTCCGCAGCGGCGCATCCGGATGATCGCTGCGCGGCAATGGTGCGAGATTATCCAAAAACTCTTGCCACATCGGACGCATGTCAGCATCTACACTTAAAATTACGGAAGCTTTGATGAGCACCGGAAAAATTCCGCGCATCGCGGCCAGCGAGCCCATGGCGTCGCGCGCGCCGCGAATGCCCTCGCTGTGGTTGATGAGATGAATATGATATTTGCCATCCGCCTCTTTTTTGAGATTCGGAAAATTGCGATAAAATTCCGCGACGCCTTTGAGCATGGGATACGCGCGCTCGCGCAGCCATGTTTTGTCCAAGGTGTATTCGTAGCGCTTCCAATACAAATATGCGATCTGCGGCGCGCTCTCGAACATGTGCAGGACATTGCCAAATGGGCCGTTGCCTTTGTCGCTGAAAGTCCATTTGCCCTCGACCCATTTGCCGACGCCTTTCCAATTCCAAATGGAAGTGTGCGGATGCTGCGTTTCGGCATATTCGCGAAAGCGCTGCGAGCGCATCTCCCAGGGCTTGCGCACGAGATAAAGCTCGCGCATCTCTGCGGCAATGTCTTCGGGCAACGTTTCCGGGCCGTCAAACCAGACAGTTTCGGGAATATAAATTCCCTTGCTGCCCCACACCTGGCGCGCGGCGGTGCTGCAGGCGGAATACATGTTGCGGTACGTATCGAACAACGGCTCCATCAGCTCCAGACGATTTGCCGCAAAAAAGCCGCGATAATACAAGCCGGTATTGTACCACCAATATTGATGTCCCCACGCGCTGGCGTCGCCGAGGCTGCTGAAAACCATGCCGCTAAAATCCAATGCATATTTGCCGCGTGAGGTGGAAGCCATGAGATACAAAAAGTAGGTGTAATGCTTTTCAATCTCGTTGGCGATGCCATCGGCGCTGTGCAAATGCACGAATGCTCGCGCCCAGTAGTCATGCCACCATTTTTTGTTTTCGGTTAATAAAGTTTCAAAGCCTTTGGCCTTTGCAGATTCAAACTGTTTGAGAGCTGTCGCAATCACATCTTCCTTCGAATCGAAACTCGCGGCGCTCGCAACCAGAATCGTGAAAGCGCCTTTGCCTGGTTTGATCGCTAAACGAATTTCGGTTTCCGTCGGTTGACCCAAGCCGGGTGTGCGCCATTTTTGAGATGGGACGATTGGGATTCTCCCACCAGTCGCATCGGACAAGCGCGGCATTGCTTCTCTGCCAACGACGCCAACGACGACGGCGGAGCTGCAAAAATAATCGCCTTCTTTGAATTCCTGTTTCAAGACGATCTTGCCATCGCGAATATGCAGCGTGGAAATGGCGCTGTGATTTTTCGTGTAAACTTCCGCGGGCCGCAGCATGCGCAGTTTTGCGTTGATCGTAGTGGGCTGGCCGCGGTGATCATCAATTTGAAATGCCATCACGTCTTGTTCGTGCCAGGCCAGAATCTGCGCGGTGATTCCCTGTCCATTCACAGCCAACAAGCCGTCGTAAACGGAAAGATGCTGCTTGGTATTTTCTTTCAGAAAAACGTCGGCGCCGAAATCCACAAAGTCGATGTCGAAAAATCCGCAGCCGTGTGCGTAATCCAAATCGCGGCGATTGAAGCTGCGCGTAGCGCGGTTGTTGGCGAACACATCGACGCGGTTGATTTGCAGCTTTAACGCCGTGGGCGAGGTCCAGATGAGACTGCCCATGCGGCCATTGCCGATGGGAATGCCGGCTTCGCTGCGGTCGACGGTTTGCGTATAGTTTAGATCGGCGCGTGAGATTAAATTGCGATAATTGACTTGCAGCAGTGAAGAATGTGCCGATTCTTGTGAAATGGAATTTTCAAAGAACGATCCGATCGCTGAAAAAAATGTCAAAATAATTGTGAGTCTTTTTCCAATCGCCATCGCGCTGAGGTGTGTGACAATTTTAGTTTTTGAAAAATGTTTGTAGTGATGCCTTCAGGCATTGGTGCTTGACTGAGAACGCGACGCCTGAAGGCGCAACTACGAACGTTATTTGACTATGGTTTATTGAGCGCCTTGCCGACAGCCGCCAACTGCTCAATGAACGGCTGCGCAATCAAACCATTTGCCTGAATCGGCACATCCCATGTGATGACGCCGCCTTCTTTCATCACGCTGTGCGTGTATTTGAGCACCTGTTCTTCAGAAAATCTCGGCGCGCCCATGCCCCAGCGTTCGCCCAGAAAACTCAAGACGTGAATCTGCGCGCCGTCAATTTTCCCTTCGGAAGCGCGGCGGATTTCCAGGCGTTCCATGTCGTTGATTTCGCCGGCGGTGTAGTCTTCGTGCGGGGTGATGGAAATGAGGCGCGGCACGACGCCGCGGTTGAAGGTGACAAGGCGCGCGGGATTGCCGGCTCGTGCGGCGGCAGCGAAGCTTGCGAAATTCGGCGCTTCACAAGATTGATACATGATATTCGGCCAATAGCAGCCATCGAACCACCAGCCGGCGACTTTATTTCCCCAGCGCTCCGACCATTCGCGAATGACCTGTTCCCATTTGATCTGAAATTCATTGTTGGGATAGGGGCCGTTTTGCCATTGCAATGCGTCTTTGGCGATTTTGTCGCCATTGGGCGCGCCTGAGGGCAAATAGACCATCAGCTTGATGCCGCGCTTTTGCAGGGCTTCGTACAAATCCGCCACCAAATCGCGACGCGAGCATTGGCTCGGCTGAATGCCAACAATACGATCATACGTCGCATTCGGAGAAAGATAGTAGCCGGAGTTTTGCCCGATGGTAATGATGTAGTAACCTGCGCCGACTGCTTTGATTTGCTCGGCCAAGCCTTCGACATTGAAATTGTCAATGAGCCGGTTCCATGCGTCCACAGTCATATTCGTTGAATCAACGCGCGCCCGCCAGTCGGCGAGATAATGATTCATCACACCCCAGCGCGCCTCGCGCATCCACGCGGCGCGGCCTTGGGTATGAGCGGGGAAGCTTGAAAAGAAAAGAATGAGAGCCGGGACCAAGACAAAAACATTTTGGGCAAAACAATTGACCTCCAAAAAAGCTTTTAATAGTTTTACTCCAAATCGTTTTGCTTTTTTTATTGATCGCATATTTTCAGCCGGCTAATTTTTTAGACGCAGTCCTGCCTGGCCAGTATCAAACTGGAAGCTGAGAGCCTGGCCGTTTTTGGAAAAGGCGATATTGACGTTGTTTTGATTGTCCCGCGTCAAATTCGCCGAGGCAGCGATTTGTTCCGCCTCCGGTTTGTCCTGCACCGGCAGGATGATCGTGGCGATGAGGTTTTGTTCGCGAGCAGCTTTGGATACAACGCCAAAATACGGAATCCAGGTGAGTTCGGCGGAAGCGTTTACCGGAAGATAAGCATGGCGGTCTGCGCGAATGGTGAAGGCGTTGTCAACAATAGGGATTAACGCCATTGTGCCCGGCTCGCTGCTGGCTCGAGTTCCTGCGTTCGAGGCTTCGTTACTACGCCGGGAATCGCGATTGTCATTGCCGCCTTTGAGCAAAACAAAGCGCTGGTTGGATT
>JBOHQZ010000629.1:0-4373 GCA_050732275.1 bacterium | reverse complement strand
GCCATTTGGATTTGTACGTCACCAACAGCGGCGACCCCAGCGCCACCGGCCCACAGAGAAATTTTCTGTACCACAACAACGGCAACAAATCCTTCGCCAAAATCACCAGCGGCGCGCCGGCAACGGACTTGTTCTATTCGCGCGGGGTCAATTGGGTTGACTATGACGACGATGGCGATCTCGATCTGTTCGTGGCGAATGAAGAAAATCAAAACAACAATCTTTATCAAAATTTGTTGAAGGAGAGCAGCAGCGCCGCGTTCCAAAAAATCACCATGGGCGCGCCGGTGACTGACGGCGGCAGCTCGTGGACGGCGAGCTGGGGTGATTATGACAACGACGGCGATCTCGATTTTTTTGTCGGCAATTGGGGCAATCAAAACAACTTCTTCTATCACAACAACGGCGGCATGCTCACCAAAATCACCGACGGCGTTCTGGTCAATGACCGCAGTTACTCGGCGTGCAGCGGGTGGGGCGATTATGACAACGACGGCGACCTGGACCTTTACGTTACGCAAGCGTATGGCCAGGGATCGTTGAAGAATTTCTTGTATCGCAATCTTTTGATGGAATCCGGGGCGCCCGCATTTGAGAAGATGGCCACCGGACCGGCGGTCAATGATCTCGGTTATTCTTACGGTTTTAGTTGGGCCGATTTTGATCAGGACGGCGATCTCGATTTGTTCGTCGCCAGAACCTTGAACGAAAATCAAAAAAATGCTTTCTATATAAACAACCTCAGCGGCAAAAGCTGGCTGCAAGTGCGCGCGGCCGGCGTGCAGTCGAATAAATCGGCCATCGGCGCGAAGATTCGCCTCAAGACAGTCATTGCTGGAAAGGCGGTTTGGCAGCGGCGCGATATTGCCGGGCAGGAAGGATATTGCAGCCAAAATCTGTTGGCGCATTTCGGCCTGGGTGATGCAACCGTCATCGATACGGTGCTCGTGCAGTGGCCTTCCGGAATTGTCGATGTGTTGGCGCCTGTCAATGTAAATCAAATTTTGACGATCACAGAGGGGATGAATCCCACACAGGTAGAACAACAGGAAGCCGCGCTGCCGTCGGGATACCGGCTTCAGCAAAATTATCCGAATCCATTCCAGAGCGCAGCGACATTCCGTTTTGCGGAAAATCCCTCCACGCGCATCGAATACGTTTTGCCTCGCGCTTCGCACGTGCGGTTGATCATTTATAATGCCGCCGGGCAGGAAATACGCACGCTCGTCGATCAAATGCAGCCCACCGGGGCGCATGGGAAGATATGGGATGGAAAAAATAATGCGAATGAGCGCGTTCCCTCCGGCGTTTATTTTTACAGTATCACGGCCGGCCCATTCCGGCAAACGCGAAAGCTGCTGTTGTTGCAATAACGATTGAAAGGAAAACCAACATGCAATTCAAACACCTGTCTCCCCGTGTAGCAAAATGGCTTGCTCCGGCTTTGCTGTGCGCCGTTGCCCTCACGGAAAATGTGGCAGCTCAGGACGTCATTCAGCGGCCGGTGGTCTATCGGCTTCCTGCGATGGAAACTGTGATCGTGAAAAAAGACGTCGTTTACAAAACCGTCGATGGCGTTTCGCTCAAGATGGATGTTTACTATCCGCCGCAACTGGGAAAAACCGATAAGCTGCCGTTGGTGATTTTCACCAACGGCGTGGGCGCGTTGGAGATTCCGCAATGGCGCGTTTATCAAGACTGGGCGAGACTCGCCGCCGCGTCGGGTTTGATTGCGGTGAATTATCAAAGTCGGCCTAACGCCGCCTTCAAAGATTCCGAGGATTTGCTCGAGTATCTTCGCAAGAATGCCGACACGTTGCAGATCGACGAAAACCGCATCGGGCTTTGGACGTGCTCCGGCAATGTCAATGTCGGGTTGCCGTTGGTGATGCAGGCCAATCGCCCGTACATTCGCTGCGCCGTGATTTATTACGGCATGGCCAATGTCCAAACGTTCCGGCAAAAGCTTCCACTTTTGCTCGTGCGCGCCGGCCAGGATTCTTATTCGCTGAACAAAGCCATCGACGAGTTCGTCAAGAATGCGTTGGCACGCGAGCTCAATCTGGAATTTATCAATTATCTCGAAGGCCAGCACGCTTTCGATATTTTGGACGACAATGATCGCTCCCGAAAAATCATCAAACAGACTTTGGATTTCCTGATTACTCATCTCACCGCGAAAGACGAGGCGCCAACTTCCGGCGAAACGGTGCTCACCGCCACGACCTTTTACAATATGATGGCGCAAGGCCAAAGCGACAACGCGTTGCAACTATACCGGCAAGCGCGAGAAAAATTCACCGGCCATCCGTTTTATCATTGGGTGATGCAGGAGAACGGCTTGAATGACCTCGGCTACCAGCTTCTGCAAAATAACAAGGGCAAAGAGGCTTTGGAAGTCATGAAGCTCAACGTCGCGAATCACCCGTCATCGCCGAATGTCTTTGATAGTCTCGGCGATATTTATGAGGCAACCGGTGATACGGCGATGGCCATTCAAAATTCGGAAAAAGTGCTCGAGCTGCTGCGCAGCGATGGAGCGGCGCTGCCGGAAAATTTTCGCAACGCGATCCAGGAAAGCGCCGAAGGGAAGTTGCACCGGCTGAAAAAACGATGAAGAAGGCTACGAATGGTCTTAAGATGAAAAAGATTCCAACGTGGACAAGCCTATGACGTAGGCCACAACCCAAAAACTCGCTCACGGAATGGAACTCACACGGAAGAGACTTTCATGAATTTATTTCCGTGAGAGTTCTATTTCCGTGAGCCAGATTTCTTTGTTTTTTTTTCAAAGATTTCACCTTAAAGAGTCTATGAAGCTCGTTCTTATCACCGCTTTCATTTTTTGTAATTGGGCTTGCAAGGAGAAAATCGCCTCGCCGGATGATCAGTTTGTGACGGACAAGGTTGAGGGGCGAAGCTTGCAAATCTACTTGCCCCCGAGTTATCAAACCTCCGACAAACGCTATCCCGTCGTGTACATCCACGATGGTCAGCAATGGCAGATTCAAAATTTGCTGAATGATCTGATCAAAGCCGGAAAAATTGAAGAAATTATTTTCGTGGGAATCTTCAGCTCGAGCCAACGTACCAGCGAGTACGTGCCGTATCAGGACGATTATGTGCGCCAAGATTGGGGGCCGTACACGCCGAATGCGAAAAAGTTTGCCGATTTTGTCGTACAGAAAATCATTCCGTACATCGACGGAAAATATCGCACCATCAAAGATCGCAAGAGCCGGGCGGTGATGGGCACCTCGTTTGGCGGACTGCTGGCATTGTGGATGGGCTATTTTTATGATGATTACTTCTCAATGGTCGGCGCGTTATCACCGTCGTTTTGGGTGGCGGATATGCAAATCTTCAAAGACGTTGACGCGCAGCCTAAGAAAGATCTGAAAATCTGGTTTGATCTTGGCACATTGGAATGGAACTACTATATTCCGCTCTCCGACATTCTCTCCCAAAAAGGATATAATTACGGCGCTGATTTTCTTTACTATGAAGTTGACGGCGGCCGGCATGATCCCAATGACTGGATCGCCCGCATCGCGTACCCATTGATTTTCTTTCAAGGCAAAGCGCCAACCGCAATTAGTGATCTCACGGTGAAACTGGAAGTGATCAAAAGCTTCACCCGTCCTGTTTGGTTTTTGCGACTCAATCCGGTGGTGGAAATGGACAACGGCCTCAAATACTCGCTGGCGCAATTTGCCGAATACGAGCTGCTCAATCCCAGCGATGGCGTTGTCAACTACGACGGGAGTTTTCGTTTTAATGCCGATAAAGACCTGCAAGTCAACG
Source organism: bacterium (assembly GCA_050732275.1). GTDB lineage: Bacteria > Zhuqueibacterota > Zhuqueibacteria > Zhuqueibacterales > Zhuqueibacteraceae > Zhuqueibacter. The sequence goes on along the minus strand of JBOHQZ010000629.1, from coordinate 569 downwards.
TCAAATATAAACACATTAGCAAGCCGGTAACGATTAGTCACCAAGAGGTGGAGAGCAGAAAGCGCTAATTTAATCGAATTGTGATTATTCAGCTTTTGCTCAGGTTATCGGGTTCGTGCTGTAAGCCACTTTTCATGTCATCGTGGAACGAGCTTTTTTGTTATCAAGCACAGTGCTTGTAGCGAAAAACATTCTTCCAGAATGACATGTTACGCGCACCCCTTTTTTAAACAAAAACTGGAAAGGAGCACGCCATGAAGACTGCCTGTAGTCGCTGTTTTATTTTCACGCCGCTACTCGTTTTATTTATGTTGAGCGCCGCTTACGCGCAAATTCCCAAATCGTTGGAGATTCCTCTGCAGAGCCAAAAGGCCGGTGTGATGCAACGAATCGGCTTCACCGACGTCACGATCAATTACCATAGTCCGGCGGTGAAAGGCCGTGAGCTGTGGGGCAAATTTGTCCAATATGGACAAGTTTGGCGCGCCGGCGCGAATGAGAACACCACGATTCGCTTCACGCACGAGGTGAAGGTCGAGGGGCAACCGCTGGCTGCCGGTGAGTACGGA
>JBOHQZ010000628.1:0-4373 GCA_050732275.1 bacterium | reverse complement strand
TGCAGCGCTTGCAGCCGCGTGTGTGAGGCCGGGGCCGAAGATTGGAAAGACGGACTGCCCTATTGTTCTTGCGGCGCGCTGTATCGCCCCGGCGTGGTTTGGTTTGGCGAAACGCTCCCGCCAGCGGCTCTACAAAATGCTTTTGCCGCGGCAGAAAATAGCCGGCTCTTTTTTGCCATTGGCACCTCGGCAGTGGTGTATCCGGCTGCAGTATTGCCGCAAGTGGCGCGCGAGCGTGGCGCGTATGTCGTCGAGATCAATGACGCGGCGACGCCGTTAACGCCGCACGCCGGCGAATTTTTGCAGGGACAGGCAGGTGAAATTCTGTCCGCGCTTGTTGATTTTATTCATACAACTTCTTAAAATTGAAATTTTCCAAAAAAGTTTTTCCACCAGGTGACAAAATGAAATCGTTGCCAACTCGCCGTCAATTCGTCTTTTGGCAAATCGCCACACTTGCCGCAACGATTTTTGCCTTGCAAGGCTGCGGCGCATATTTCAACACGTTTTATAATACTAAAAAGCTTTACAAAGAAGCGCTCGAAGAGCAAAAGCGCCGCGGCGCTGACAACAAACCGACTTCGACGGAGATTCAAAAATACGATAAGGCCATCGAGAAAGGCTCGAAGCTGTTGCAGCTTCATCCAAAATCGCGCTACGTCGATGATACGCTGTTGTTGCTCGGCGAATGTTTTTTTTACAAGCAGGAGTATCTCAAGGCGCAACGCAAATTTCAGGAGTTGATTACCATTTTCCCCAAGAGCGGCCTGGTTCCGCGCGCCCAAATCTGGCTGGCTAAAACCAGTATTGAATTGAATGATTACGCCGGCGCCGAGTTGGCGCTCAACGAGCTGCAGGAGCGCGAGAAAAAAGGGGATTTGGCCAATCAAGCGCAGTATTTTCTCGGAGAAATTTATTTTCGCCAGGAGCGGCTGCCCGAGGCGGCGAAAGCACTTGAAATCGCGGCGCGCAAGCTCGGCGATGAGAAAATGCGCGGGGCAGCATACATGCGTCTCGGCGAGTGTTACGTGGCTTTGCAGCAATATGATTTGGCGGCAGCAGCGCTGCGGCGGGCCGGCGCCTTCGCAAAGAACGAGGGGGATTTCAAATTTCGCGCCCGCCTCGAATACGCCGACGCGCTCAAAAACGATCGCCGGCTGGACGAGGCATTGAATGTTCTCAACGGCATGCTGAAGGAATTTAGCACGCACCGCGACTTGCCGCTCGTCAAACTCGAGATCGCTGATTGCACGCGGCTGCGGGGCAAAATCGAGACGGCTATCAAACAATATTCCGACATCATCGAGAATCATCAACGCACCGATGCCTCGGCCGCGGCTTTTTTCGCGCTCGGCGAGATTCACGAGCGCTATAACGGCGATTACGGCAAGGCCAAGGAATGCTATGACAATGTTCGCCGCGAAAGCGCCCGTTCGGATAAAGTGACGGAGGCCGCCAGCCGCAGCAAAGCGCTTGGGGAGCTTATAAAGCTGAAAGAAACGATTGCGACGCTGGAAAGACAGCGCGTAGCCCTGGCAAGAGGCCAAACTGATTCTTCGCCTCTCGCTGTTGCTGCGCAGGGAAGGGCGTCGAGCACGAGCCAACGGTCGATTAGCCACGTGCCGCGCCGCGCCCGCAATGCGGGAGCGTTGGTGGATGCCGCCAAAAAATCGGGCGACCCCAATAGGCTGGCGGCAGAATTGGCCAAAAGCAAAATTTTACTGGCCGAGTTGTTCATGTTCAATTTCAATCGCCCTGATTCAGCGATGCGTGAATATTTGGATGTATTTGAATTTTTCCCGCAAACGGAATACGCCCCGCAAGCCATGTACTCGCTCGCCTATATTTTGGGCGATGCTCCGGCGACATTGGTCATGCGGGACAGTATTCTGCAAGTTCTCGCCCTCCAATACAGCAATACCCCACAAGGCCGAGGCGCTAAATGGCAGCTCAACGGCGCCGATACGTTGGCTTTGGCCGTTCCCTCGACGCCCAATCTTCTCCGCAGTGCGGAGGAGGCGCTGATCGCGCAAAACAATGCCAAACGCGCCGTGCAACTCTATCAAGAGTTTTTGCAACGCCAGCCGGAGCAGCTCAACCCCAAGTTGGCGGCACAATCCCTTTATGCCATTGGATGGATTTACGAGCACAAATTATCGGACAATAAACAAGCGCTCGCCGCTTATAAAAAGCTCATCGAAGCTTATCCTGATTCGCCGGTGGCGCGGCGGGTGCGCGCCAAAGTTACGGCCGTGGAACAAAAGAAGAGTGAGCCTCCGAAGGCCGAGCCTTCACAACCTGATAGTACCGCGCCTGTTGCCGTCGCGCCGCAAGAACAACCGGCGCCGGCATTGTCAGACAGTTTGAAAACAGCGCCCCCATTGATAGAAGATGAAGACATTATTTCGACACGCAAAAAAGACGTCGAACGGCCGCCCAAGCCTGATTCGAGTGAAGTTGATTCAAGTGAAGTTAATGAGGAATTAGAGAAGAGGAAAAACGAAGAAAATAAAGACAAAGAACCACCTGAGCCGCAGCCAATTTAGCAGGCGCCGGCTCCCGGTTCTTTTTTACTTGTAATAGATTTTCACGCCGCCATCCCTTTCCCTCGCCACCAATTGGTCACGTTTAACGATTCTCTCTTTGCGAGCGCTGTTTCATCGGTCAATCTGGGAGACACAACATGAAACGTTTACTTGCTTTCTTCGCTGCCATTGTTCTGTTTGGAACACAAAGCCTCCAGGCGCAGTGGATTCAAACCCATGGAATCCATGGGGGAAATATTACATGCTTTGCTGTGCAAGGCTCGAATCTCTTTGCTGGAACTTACAACTCTGGGGTGTTTCTTTCCACCAACAACGGCACAAGCTGGACCGCCGTCAATACCGGCCTGATCTTTCCTCTTGTTTATGCTCTTGCTGTGAGCGGCTCAAATATTTTTGCAGGAACTAATGGCGGCGTGTTTATTTCTACCGACAGCGGCTCGAGTTGGACGGCCGCCAATACCGGCTTGACGAACAGTGTTACGTCTTTTGCCGTGAACGGCTCCAATGTCTTTGCGGGAACTGCTTTCGGTGGCGTGTTTCTTTCCACCAACAACGGCATAAGCTGGACGGCGGTCAATAACGGTTTGCCGAATGTAATCACTGTTTTTTCTTTTGTCGTTAGCGGCGAGAATTTTTTTGCGGGAACTTCTGGCGGCGTGTTTGTTTCCATCAACAACGGTGCAAGCTGGGTCAATATCGGCTTGCCGAACACAGTTGTCCGTTTTCTTGCCGTGAACGACACGAATCTTTTTGCTGGAACTGATAGCGGCGTATTTCTTTCCACCAACAACGGTTCGAGCTGGACGGCCGTCAATACCGGCTTGACGAATACTTCGGTTACGTCTTTTGCCGTGACCGCCTCCAATCTCTTTGTCGGGACTGCTGGCGGTGGCGTGTTTCTTTCCACTAACAACGGCACGAGCTGGACCGCTGTCAATACCGGCTTGACCGACACTAATGTTTTTGCTCTTGCTGTGAATGGCTCGCATCTCTTTGCGGGGACTCGGGACCGGGGTGTGTTTTTATCCACGAACAACGGCGCAACCTGGGTCAATACCGGCTTGCCGAGCAGAGATGTCCGTGCTCTTGCCGTGAACGGCGCGAATCTCTTTGCAGGAACTTTTTTCGGCGGTGTGTATCTTTCAACTAACAACGGTACAAGCTGGACTGCCGTCAATAATGGCTTGACGCGCCCTTTTGTTACGTCTTTTGCCGTGAGCGGCTCGAATCTCTTTGCGGGAATTGATGGCGGTATGTTTCTTTCCACCAACAACGGCACGAGCTGGATGCTCGTCATTAATGGCTTGACGAACGATTTTGTTTCGTCTCTTGCCGTCAACGGTGCTCATCTCTTTGCTGGAACTGGCGATGGAGTGTATCTCTCCATTAACGATGGCACAAACTGGATCCATACTGGCTTGACAAACACACCTGTCAGTTCTCTTGTCGTGAGCGGATCGAATCTGTTTGCAGGAACTTTTGGCTATGGCATATTTGTTTCTCCCAACAACGGCACAAGTTGGACTGCTGTCAATACCGGCTTAACGAATACTTATGTTTGGTCTCTTGCCGTGAACGGCACAAATATCTTTGCGGGAACTTTTAGAGGCGTGTTTCTTTCCACCAACAACGGCGCAAGCTGGGTCAATATCGGCTTGCCGAACACAGATGTCCGTTCTCTTGCTGTGAACGACTTGAATCTCTTTGTGGGAACTTCTGACGGTGGCGTGTTTGTTTCCACCAACAATAGCACAAACTGGACTCCTGTCAACACCGGCTTGACGAGCGCTATTGTGAGGTCTCTTGTCGTGAACGACTCTTATCTTT
>JBOHQZ010000627.1:0-4378 GCA_050732275.1 bacterium | reverse complement strand
CGGCCAAACTGGGTGGTTCTTTAACCGCGAATGAGCGCGAATTTTCGCGAATGAATCAAATTCAACTTTTCTTGAGAAGTGGAAGTTCCTCCCGAAACTGTTTGGTAAGGCCAAGTTACAGGTGGACCGTCAGGACGGTGTTCCTTCTACCCACGACTGAGAGATACCCGTCATCACGCTGTCCGGATTTTTTATCTTGACAAATCACTCAACAAAAAGTATCTTTGGTTAAGTGATTTGTTCAATTGCACGGCTTTGAGTTTGGCCAAAACCGTGCAATGAGTCTTATCTCACCGATGGCGAAAGAAAATAAACGGAAACTTATATTGGTAAATATTCAGCCCACACTCTGCTGAAAATCCGCTTTATCTGTTCAATCCGCTTACAAAAATAATAACTGAATAGTTGTTTAAATTTGACAAGCAGAAAAATGGCCCGTCTTTTCTTGTTCATCAGCTTTTGGGGACTCTTCGCGGTTGCGGCTCAGGATAGCTTAAAGCCTGTACTTCAACCGCAACTGCAAAAAGCCTCGGCGGATTCTGCCGGAACGATCAAGCCGGCCGCAAAGGAAGAAAGTGCAGCGAAACTCTCGATAAAAGATTGGCTCTCCATCATCGAAATCGATCCGCTTTCCGCATTGATCGTTCTCACCAGCTTGGTGTTTGTCGTATATTTTGCGCGAAAAAGGAAGCTCGCCGAATTGCGTGCCGAGCACGAGTTCAAGAAACGCACCGAGTTGGAGGAGCGCCAACGCAAAGTCGAAGAACAGCTTGCGCTGCTGGCCGCCGGCCGCCAATTTGCGCAGCAGCAGGAGCGGCAGGAGAAAACGCAAAAAGCCAAAACCGCCGAAGAACGCTATCGCCACGCGCTGGAAACCGAGGTCTGCCAAATTCATCTGGCGGCGCCGGGCATCGAAGACGCGCCGGTGAGCTTGAGCGAGGCCTTCATTCACCTAAAAATTTCGGAGCATTATCGCAGCGCCGAGTTTCCGCAGTTGGGGGAGACCGGCCGCGCCCATGGCGAGCATGAAGACTTGTCGCCCGAAGAGGTGATGGCGCGGGCGTTTCAGAGTTATGGCCGCAAGCTTCTGCTCATCATCGGCGATCCCGGCTCGGGCAAGACCACGCTGCTGAAATATTATGCCGCGTGTTGCTTGCAGCCCGCCGATCATCGCCGGCTTGGCTTCGCCTCTCCGGTCTTGCCGTTGTATTTGCCGTTGCGCGAAGTCGATCCCGCCAAAAGCCTCGCCGAAAATCTGTCGCAATGGGCCAACAAGCGTGACGCCGGAATTGCCGCAGAAGAATTTGACGCCTGGCTGCGCGAGCGAGAGACGCTGGTGCTGCTGGACGGCCTCGACGAAGTCAGCAAGCTCGAAGACCGCAAAAAGGTGTGCGTCTGGATCGATGACAAATGCGCCGGACTGAAGCGGGCGCGTTTTGTCATGACCAGTCGCGCGACCGGCATGCGCAGTATCGACAATCTGACGCTGCGCACTCCGCATCTGCACGCGGAAGTGCGCGATTTCTCGCCCGAACAAAGGCAAGAGTTTTTACGCAAATGGTTTCGCGCTGCGCATTTGGAAGGCAGCCGGCCGCTCAAGCACGAAACCGCAGCCGACTGGCAGCAGCGGCAATTGCGCGAGGCGGAAAAAAGCGCTGAGGAAGTGATCGCCTATCTCGAGCAGCCGGAGAATCGCAGCCTGCGCGAGCTGGCCGGCATTCCCATGCTCTTGCAGCTTATCGCGCTGATTTGGAAACAGTATAAAACCAAGCCGGAAAGCCGCACCAAGCTTTATGACATCGCGCTGGATTATCTGTTGGAATATCGCGACGACCAGCGCGACTTGCGACCCTTGCTCAAGGCAGACAAAGCCCGGCGCGTGTTGGCGCCCGCGGCGCTGTGGATGCAGGAAGAGTTGGGCGCCGAGGAAGTGGCCAAAGACAAAATGCACGAATACCTCCAGCCCGTTCTTGTGCCGATCGACAACGCGGTGAAGGCCGAGGAGCTGTGCGCCAATTTGCGCGACCGCGCCGGCCTCATTGCCGACTATGGTAAAAACGAATACATTTTCCGCCATAAATCTTTCCGCGAATATTTTGCCGGCCTGCAGCTCGTGACCAGTTATGGCGAAAACGGCCGTCTTGCCAAGTTGGTAAAGACGTTTGGCGATAACGCCTGGGCCGAGCCGCTGCGCTATTTTATGAGCAAAGCTGATGGCAAGGCTTTTACCACTTTCATGGCCGCTTTCTTTGATTCCGGCATCAGCAGTGAGCTGAACCAGGCGCAGCAAGATTTGTTGCAGAGCTTGGTGCGTGAAGCCCCTGAAAAGCCGACTGAAGCGCTAATCGCCTGTCTGCACGGCGAAGCGAAAAATGCGAACCAACAGCGCTATGCTTTGGATTGTCTCAAAACTATCGGCGGCGAGCGCGTGCGCGAATATCTTGAATTTTACGCCGACACCAATACCGGCAAACCGAGCACGCTCGACTATGCCCGTGAGATTGCCGCAAGTTTGGCAGCGCCAACTGTCGGCGCAGCTCGCAAAACAATCAAACCCAAACTGTTTGCCGAATTGCCGGCCAGCTTCCGCCATCCGGTGGAATACAACGCCGAGTATATTTTAATCCGCGGCGGGACGATCCAATATTCGGCCACCAAGCAACTTGAGAAGGTACCGGACCTTTACTTTGCCAAATACCCCGTGACCAACAAACAATACCGCCACTTCATCCGCTACCTGCGTGACGAGGAAACCGAGATTGGCAAACTCGTTTCCCTCAAGGCTTTTGCCGAAAAGCTTTTGGAATTTGCTTCGAACGACAAAGCCTACAGCGACTATCTTAGCCGCGACGCCAAAGCCTGGCCGGAGAAGTTAAAATCAAAAGATGATGAAGACCGCAAATTCAACGGTGAAGATCAGCCGGTGGTTGGCGTGAGCTGGCATGCCAGCCGTGCTTATTGTTATTGGCTCTCCGTTTTGGAAGCGGCAAAACATAATTCCGCTTTGCGGGACGCCTCAGCGCAAAAACTTGCCAATGTCTTTCGTTTGCCGGAAGAAATGGAATGGGAGCGCGCTGCGGCGGGTCGACGAGAAGACGGCTCGCCTCGCAAATATCCTTGGCCGCTAGAAAAAGGCGAGCCGAATGAAAAACTCGCCAACTATGGCAGTAATGTGGGACAAACCACACCGGTTGGCCGTTACCCGGAAGGCGCCACGCCCGAGGGTCTAATGGACATGGCTGGGAATGTGTGGGAGTGGCAGGAAAACTGGTATGACAAAGAAGAAAAGTCCCGCGCCCTGCGCGGCGGCTCGTGGTACATCAACACGGTTATCCTGCCGTGCGCGATCCGCAACTGGTACATCCCTCAGTTCAGGTACGACCTTGTGGGTTTTCGCGTGGTGCGCGCCCAGTCCTTTTTTGATACTCTGTAACTCTGTGTATCTGAAACTCTGAATAGGCATGGCGCGTTCGCGCCATGCCTCGAAAATTTTTTTGAAAAAACGTAAGGAGGCTCGAAAATGGCACAAAACGAAATGCTCACCATCAAGCGCGGTTATGATTTTTGCAAGTGGTTGTTGCCGCATACCGGAAAATTTCCCAAGAGCCACCGTTTTAGCGTGGCGGTGAAGCTGGAGCAAGCGGTTCTTGATTTTATCGAGCATACGAGCGTTGCCAATACGCGCCCAAATAAAATACCGTTGCTCAAGGAAGCTGACGAAGCGCTGGTGAAAGCCAGGCTGTTGTTCAGATTGAGCTACGAGCTGCGCTTTATCAATTTTCAATCTTATGAGCACGGCAGCGGCAAATTGAACGAATTAGGGCGCTTGCTCGGCGGTTGGTTGAAAAATCCGGGCAAGTCGCCAGGCTAAAGAGTTTGCTCTGTGGAGCAAAAGGATTAACGAGATCAAAAGCCCCGAAGGGGCGGCTTATAAAAGCTTGGGGCAACGCCCCAAGACAAAGTTTAGCACATGGCCTCAAGCGCCAACGGCGCGGAATGATGAACTGAGGCCATGTTTTGTATCGTCTACGTGGCTCGATTTCGCCCTTTCAGGGCTATTAACCACAGATGGTTTCTCTTTCCCAGGGCGATTGCCCTGGGCTATTCTCTATTTTGCCCCTTTCGGGGCATACGCTTTATAACACCATCAGCGTTAGCTTGACACACATGGGATTTAGAGGATGAGTTCTTACTTGTCCATTACCGATTTTGATTTTCAAAACCCATTAGGCGTCGAGGCTGTCAGCTATGAAATCGTCCGAAGGCTTCACTACGAACACATTTCCAGCATGGTCTTGGTGAATCAATGATAAATCTCCAACTCCCGTTTGCAGCATACAAATCGGAGCCTTGCGTTTATGCAAAATAGCATCAGTTT
>JBOHQZ010000626.1:0-4379 GCA_050732275.1 bacterium | reverse complement strand
GCACTGGGGCTGCCGCTTCAGCATGTTGACCGTACTGCTCGTCGGCTTGCATCACTACGTCGATCCGTTCAACTTCTTTGCCTCGCAATGGCTGGTTTTCATGCTGATGAAGCTCTTTCCCTCGCCGGGCGGAACCGGCGGCGCCGAACTGGCATTTCTCGCGCTCTATCGCTCGTTCCTCCCGGAAAATTTATTGGGATTGTTGGTGGGCGCCTGGCGGGTGTTGACCTTCACGCTGCCGGTCGGTTTGGCGACGCTGATATTTTTAGCGCTGGTGCGGAAAAGCGCGTTTATTGACTTGAAGTCGTTCGGAATGAAGAAGGCGGTGGAAGCGGCGTAACGATTTCCAGCGGGAAAGAACAAGAAGCGAGGAATAAATTGCTACTTGTCAGCTATCTGCTAATTGTGACTTCAGGGTTTCCCAATCATTAATTTCCCTAAAACGAGCCAAAATCGTCTGGATTCGCTCCTGATCTTTTAGGGCGCGGATCATGGCTTCAATGTCATTTGGAACCGGCCCGAGTTTTTGGGAAAAAAGTAAAAGCAGTGCTTCAATTTTTCCTTCGATCTTTCCTTCGATCTTTCCTTCGATCTTTCCTTCGATCTTCCCTTCGATCTTCCCTTCGATCTTCCCTTCAATTTTACCCTCGATTTTACCTTCAGCTAAACCTTCCGCCAAGCCTTGGGCTAAACCTTCATTACGGCTGGTCTCCCAGGCAGCGTAAGTATCCCATGTGCGCTTGAGGCTTAAATTGTAGAGGCGCCTCTCTTCCTCTGTAAGATTCGCCAATTCGGCTATCCAAAAGGCCTTGTGAAAAGTTTTATCATTTTTGAACACGTCGGGAATGCGCTCGAAGTCAGACGAATGCTTCAAGAAATAAAGCCACTTGTTGAGATGGCTATCGAGACTGTATTCCGGCTTATTGGGGTCGAACAACGGCAGCTCCACCGTCACGAATTTAAGCTTGTCGTAGAAAGGCGCGTGGGGCGGCTGGTCATTCCGAATACTATTGCGATTTACGGCTGTCGTGCTGCCCTTAAGCGCATAGCCTAAAATGGCGATGCAATAAATTGCTTTTAACTCATAGTTCCAACTCGGGGCAGGCGCTTCAAACACCGTTTCTTTTTCGCCGTACGCCACATTTGCAGGATCACGGATTACCATCATTTCAGTTTTTGGCAGAGGATAATAGCGTCTCCCGCCTTTTTTCGCCTGCGCGGCAATCGGAAAGGTGGAATAATAAACCATTGGGTCTTGAACGAAGGCGATCCGATTCTTTTGCATTTCGACGAGATATTGACTGCTCTTCGCGTCATGGCATAAGAAGTCGTAAATGCCAACACGTTGATCGCTGGCCTCTGGAAGTTGCTCCGGATTTGAAAAACTCAGGTCGATCACGGGCGGATAGAGCTCCAACACATCATTGATGAAGCTCATGGTGAGATCCAGATTAGCTTCATCGCCAAAGAGCTTTTTAAAGCCAAAATCAGTGGTGACATCCATGAAGCGTGACATAATGGCCTCCAGGTTGTGCCAATGAAAATCAATGAATCAAGCTATGTCAACTACGAAGCGGGGGCAGCCCGCTGTTTGCATTGTTCATTAACACTCCAATATACAAAAAAATTGACTTTTAAAAAACATTTATTCGTCACTCATTCGCTATTTTTATCGTCACCGTCAAATTCTGATCTCTCCGCAGTACGCCGACCTCAATACTTTTAGCCTCTTTCTTCGCCGCCAACGCTTTCTGAAAATCGCCGAGATCGCGCAATTCCTCTTTGTCGAGGCGTAACAAAATATCGCCGGCGCGGAGGCCGCTTTGGCTGGCCAAGCTGTTTTCCATCACGTCCGCGACCAGCACGCCTTCGCGCCGTCCAAAAAAGTTCGCCAAGCTCTCGGTCAACGCCTGCAGCTTGATGCCCCAGCTCGTAATCTCGGTTTGACCGGAGGCTTCTTCCCCTTCTTTTGTCTTTAAATCCGCCATGTCTTGCAGCAAATGCGGCATGGCATAAATCGGAGCTTCAACGCGCAGCGACAGCGCGATCGCATCACTCGGCCGGGCATCGATCTGGTGCGTGCGGCCATTTTGCTTCAAGGCAATTTCGGCATAATATACGCCCTCGCGCAGATCTGTAACCGTCACCTTTTCGACCCGGATTTCCAGGGCTTTGAAAATACTGGCAAGCAGGTCGTGCGTTAGTGGACGCTTGGCGGTTTGGCCGTTGCGGCCTAATTGGATGGATAGCGCCTGGTCGCCGCCGACGGCAATAGGCAGGAATTTCCCCCCGGCTTCGTCGGTGAGCACGACCGCGATTTCTTCCTCTCCCATGCTCGCTTGCAGTGAATGAATGCGCATGCGCACCGCTTTGGAATCTTTTGCCAGCGAGCAATAGCTGGCCATGCCCCAGGCGATAAAAACCAACAGGACGACGGCGAGGCGGCTCCCAAATCCTGGCGAGCGAAAAATTTTCATTTTTCCAAAACTCCCACCACTTCGATGTGGCTCGTGTGTGGAAACATATCGACGGGCTGAGCTTTTTTCAAGGCATAGCCCATCATGGACAATTCTTTTACATCACGGCTGAACGTGCTCGGGTTGCAGGAAACGTACACAATGCGCTGCGGCCCCAACTCGATGAGCTTTTGCACGACTTTGGGATGCATACCGGCGCGCGGCGGATCGACGATGACGACATCCGGCCTGCCCCAACGCCGCGTGAGAAGCGGCGCTTGCGCCAGCTCGTCTTTCAAGTCGCCGAGCACGAAATGGCAGTTCATCACCTCGTTCAGCCGGCAATTCACGCCGGCATCGTGAATCGCCTGCGACACAATCTCGAAGCCGATCACTTGTTTGGCCTGCGACGAGACAAAAATTGAAATCGTGCCGGCGCCGCAGTAAAGATCGTACACCGTCTCTTTGCCGGTGAGGCTGGCGAAATCACGCGCCACCGTATAAAGCTTCTCCGCGCCCGCGGTGTTGGTTTGAAAAAACGAGTTGGCGGAGATGCGAAACAGGAAAGCGCCGATACGTTCGTGAATGTGGCCCGGACCGTGCAAAACGATCTCTTCTTCGCCGGCAGCGATCTGGGCTTTGGAACGGTTGAGATTGTGTACAATCGTGGTGATCTGTGGAAATTTCGCGAGCAACGCCTTGGTGAGTTGTTGCACGGCCTCGCGCCCCTCCGGAACATCGGCGGTAACGACGTTGATCATCACCTGGCCGGTCTTCTTGCCTTCGCGGATCACCAGAAAACGCCAGAAACCCGTGTGCCCGAAAGTCGTGTACGGCAGCAATGGATGGCGTTCGGTGAAAGTGCGCACAACGCTGAGAATTTCATTGCTCATCGCCGATTGCAGGTGGCACTCTTCGATCATCAACGTTTTGTCGTAGCGATTGCGAGCGTGTAAGCCGAGCGCAAAATCCTTTGGGAGCTTGACGTCGTTGGCAGCGATCTCCGCGCGCGTCAGCCAACGCTGGCGCGAGAACGAAAATTCCATTTTGTTGCGATAGAAAAAAATTTGCGGCGAGCCAATAACCGGGTGCATAGGCGGCTCGGCAATGCCGCCGATGTGTATGAGCAGATCGGAAACCTGCCGCTGCTTGGAAGCGAGCTGGATCGGGTAATCGAGATTTTGCAGCAAACAACCGCCGCAATCATCGAAATGCCGGCAGCGCGGCTCGACAAAATCGGGTGACTGCTGCAGCACTTCGAGTGAGCGGGCCTCGGCGTAGCCTTTTTTCTTTTTCACAATCTGCGCGCGCACGCGCTGCCCCGGCAAGGCTTCGTCGACAAAAATCACGTATCCATTCAGCCGCGACACGCCTTTGGTGCCGTAAGCCAGCGACTCGATGTCAAGCTCCAGCTCAAGGCCTTTTTTTAGGTCAAGCATGGTTTAAGTGTCCGCGTCGCAAAATAAGTATACCTTCATCACTGGCGTGAACATGAAAAATCTTACACCGCCAGCTTCACCAACTCCGTCTGCGACGGTGTGTGAACTTCCGGCCCATTGTTACCGAAATAAACGTCGATCTCGCTGCGCACGCCAAATTCCGGGAGGTAAATGCCCGGCTCGATGGAAAACGCCAGGCCGGGAATGATAAAACGGGAGTCGCGCGTCTCGAAGCTGTCCATGTTCACGCCGTTGCCGTGCACGCTCGTGCCGATGCTGTGGCCGGTGCGATGAAAGAAATATTGGCCGTAACCGGCATTGGTTATATGCTGCCGCACAACTTCGTCAACGCGAAATCCCGGCACGGCATTTCCAGCCGTAGCTTGCTGGCGGAGAAAATCGACGGCGAGGTCGCGCGCGGTAATGACGGTTTGAAAAACTTTTTGAACTTTATCCGGCACCTGGGTACCGGCATATCCCATCC
>JBOHQZ010000625.1:0-4381 GCA_050732275.1 bacterium | reverse complement strand
ACGTAAATATCGGCGTTTTATCACACGCGCGCAAGCTGCGCCCCTTGATCGACGGCGAAGTCTTGAATCTTCTCGAAAATTGCAAAAGCGAGCTGCGCGTCCACGTGCCGGTCAGCGTCGTGGTCACAGAAAAGGTTCAAAGTCCGGCGCTGCTTGGATTCATTCGCCCGCGGCTGTTGCTGCCGGAGCGTATTTTGCAGGCGCTGTCGCCGGCAGAATTGCGGCACGTGTTTCTGCACGAGCTGGCGCACGTCAAACGGTTGGATATTTTTTGCAGTTGGCTTGTCACGTTTTTGCAAATTCTGCACTGGTTCAATCCGATTTTGTGGTTCGCGTTCAATCGCTTGCGTTCCGATCTTGAGATTGCCTGCGACAGCCTCGCGCTCTCGACGCCGCGAAAAAATCAGCGCTACGATTATGGCCGGACGATCATCAAAGTGTTGGAGCTGACGGCGAAGATCAGCCCGCTGCCTGGCGCCGCCGGCATCTTGGAAGACAAGGATTATATGAAAAGGCGAATCAACAAGATTGGCGATACGCGCCTCGTTGCCAAACGCTGGTCGCCAATCGGCGTCTTGTTGGTTGCTGGTTTGGGAATGACGGCATTGACCAATCCCGTCGTTTCACAACATCCGGAAGCTACTCTTGAACGCATGAAAATTGCTTATGAGCGGCAGGATGTGAAGGCGCTGATGGCGATGTATGCGAACAATGCCGTCTATCAGGAGATCGGGCCGGATGGAAAACCCTACTCGACTTTGGATAGAAACGCCATCGAGAACTATTATCGGTTCAATCTGTCGCAAAACCCCAAGTTCAATTACTCCGATATCGTGGTCAAAGGCGACACGCTCAAATTTCACGGCGCGTTGCGCAGCGGCTTGTTTGAAGTGATCGGGCTTTACGAGGTCGAAGGCGATGGCCAGTTTGTGCTGCACGACGGCCTGATTGTCAAGGCGCTCTGGCGCGAAGTGCCGAATCTCAAACAACGGCGCATGGAGCTGTTCAACAGCTTTGTCGAGTGGTTGAAAACGGACAAGCCGCAAGAATATGCAAGCATGTTTTCGCACGATCTGTTTATGATGCACCGCGCCAGTGGCGAGAAAGTCAACGAGTTATTTCTCGAATGGGTCGCCACCAAAGTCAACGTCAAAGAGGAAAGGAGAATGATCAGCATGGGTGATTTGCCGGAAGTGAAGCAAGTGCGTCTTGAAAAAGACCTCGTTGCCATTTGCAAAGAATTTCGCGGGCCGTACGCCGACGCGCCGAAATATGTTACCGAGATGAAAAACTATTGCGATGAGCAAAAGATTGCCTATCGGCCACAACATGTTTTGGGTGTTTATTTCGACGATCCGAATCAACCCAAGCCGGAAGGCCATCGCAGTATTCAAGGCGTGATGGTTGACAAAGAAGTGGAAGTGAAGCCGCCATACTTCGTTTACAAAATGAAGAAGGGCGATGAGTATTTGTACACGAAAGTCATCGGCAAGCCGGAAGAAGTCATCCCCGCCGGTTACGTGGCGCTGTTCAATTACATGGGCGTGAAAAAAATCCAGGCAGGCTCCACCGGAGGGCATCAAGTGGTGACGATGGAGGAGGGAAAGGTGGTGTTTGAGATTTATTTGAAGGTTGACGAGTAACTCGTAACGCAGACTGCCAGTCTGCAAACGATCTTTCAATAAAAACGAGCATGAAAATCATTCTCAAATACGGCCTCATCGTCGGTGTGGTGATTTTCATTTATATCATGCTGGAGCTCGCGCTGGGATTGCACGGCAAATATCTCAGCATCGGACAGTATACGGGTTATCTGCGGTATCTTCTCCTCGCCGCAGGGATTTATGTCGGGACGAATGATTTGCGATACGAACCGCCTGGAACCGGCATTACTTTCTGGACTGCTTTTGGCAAGGGGCTTGGTATCTCAGCGGTTGCCGGCATTATCATTTGCATTTCGGAATGGCTCTATATCGATTTCATCAATCCTCAATTCGTTCAGGATTTCACCGAGTTCACGATCAACAAGCTCAAGGCCGCAAACGCCTCGGCCGAACGGATTGCCGAGGTGATGAAGCAAGCACAGATATGGAAGCCCTTGGAAATGCAAATGCTCCTTTACCTTGCTGAAACCATGGTATTAGGATTCGTTTTTTCTATAATTGTCGCGGTGTTGCTCATAACCAAGAATCGCAAAAGAAAGATCGCGTAAACATCCGACAAGTTTATTTTTGCAGTTCATGATCTGTTTATCGGCGATCAGAATACGCGAGCCGTGGAAGTGGTTTACACGCGCAAGAAATCGTAAGCGAGGATCGTGCTGAACAAAGATGATTTCCAAGCCGTCTTCAAGAAGCTCAAAAGCATCTTGAATAAATACGAGCCGTACTTGACGCTCACCGGAGACAAAGCCGGCGCTTATTCTCTCGACGCCGGTTTTTCAGGGAAATACAAAAGAGTGGTATTTTTCGGCTCCGTACAAATCAAGAAGAACTACGTGAGCTTTTATCTGATGCCGGTGTATGTGTTTCCGGAGCTGTTGAAAGGCATTTCTCTTGATCTGAAGAAACGCATGCAGGGCAAATCTTGTTTTAACTTTGCCGCGGCCGATGAAAAAATTTTCAGCGAGCTGGCGCAGTTGACGAAAAAAGGCTTTGACAAATTCAAGCAGGAAGGGCTTGTTTAACTTATACCTCGAATTGGCGTCTTACTCACCATGTCATGCTGTAAGCATCTTGTTACGATCAAGCACGGTGCTGAGATGATAACGTCTCTTTCTGAAAAAGCCACTGTCAATGGTATATCACTCGCATGATATGGTTTTATCCCTTAACTGCTTGAAGTTGGCTTCTCAATCACCTTTACGAGGAGAATCACTTATGTCAAGCTCCAAAATCAACTACATTGCCGTCTTCGTGGCCGCACTGGCTGTTTTCGTCGCCGGCTTTCTGTGGTATTCGCCGATTCTGTTCGGCAATCTTTGGCTAAAGGCACACGGTTACACGCCGGAACAATTAGAAACGATGCGAGCTTTCGCCGGCCGCGCTTACACCGTTTCTTTCGCATGCTATCTCGTTATGGGGACGGTCTTGACGCTTTTGATCGCCAAGACCGGCGCGACAACTGCGGTCACAGGTCTCAAGCTCGGCGCTTTGACTTGGCTCGGATTTGCGGCAACCATTGGCCTTACCGCCAACATGTTTTCAAGTCAGCCGTTCAGTCTCTATTTGATCGACGCCGGATATCAGTTAGTGTATCTCATGGTCATGGGCGCGATTCTCGGCGGTTGGCGCAAAAAGGCTGTCGAGGTGCCATCGACCAAGACAGTTCCGGTCGGTGCGGCATGAATTGTTTCTTCTAATCTGGCAAATTTTAAAACTTTTCAATACTCCTTTCGACGGAGAATCCAATTATGAAATTGACTGAAATTCAAGACCACCTGCTCGGAGAGTCGACCGGCACCAATCTCCTGCGGCTCAGTTGGCTCACGCCATCGGATTTTCATTCTTCCTCGCGCTTGTCGGTCAAGCCTGTTGCCAAAGGCAAGTTTCTCACGCTTACTTACACCTGGAGCCACGAAGACGTTTCGCAAGAGGGCGTCATTTTGTTGGGCTACGACGCGCAACAAGAAATGGTGACGGCGGCGTGGGTTGACTCGTGGCACATGAGCAGCAAGATCATGGCATGTGAGGGTTCGATTGATACGCAGGGCGCGATCAATATTCGCGGTTCTTATGAAGCGCCGCCTGGGCCGGATTGGGGCTGGCGCATCGTCATCACGCCGAAGTCCGGCAGCGATTTACAAATCGTCATGTACAATATCACACCCGAAGGCGCAGAGGACTTGGCTGTACAAGCCGACTATAAACGAGGAAAGTGATACTCGTTTGGGATTAAAATTATAGTCATAAGGAACGGAGGAAAAATGAAATTTTCATTAGAGCTGGTCATTAACCGCAGCCGCGAAGAGGTTTGGCGAATTTTTGACAATCCCGACAACATGAAGAAATGGCAGCCGACGCTCAAAAAGTTCGAGCCGCAAAGCGGTACGCCAGGTCAAGTCGGCGCCGTCTCCAAACTCACGTATGAAGAAAACGGCCGAGAAATCGTGCTGATCGAAACGATCACGAGCCGCAACGAGCCTGAGGAATTTTCCGGAACTTATGCAAGCCCGATGGCGCACAACGTGATCAATAACCGATTTGTCAAATTGGACGAGAACCGCACAAAGTGGATTATTGAATGCGAGTTCATCTTCTCCGGTTTTTGGAAGCCGCTCTCGCCGCTGATGAAAGGCATGATCAAGAAACGGACGGAGAAAGATATCAATCAGTTCAAGAAGCTGGCGGAAAGCGAGGAGGCGGTTATGGCCAATTAATTA
>JBOHQZ010000624.1:0-4385 GCA_050732275.1 bacterium | reverse complement strand
GGGAGGTTCGCGAGAGCGACTGCTATATGAATATCGGCCCGATGTTCCATTCCGCGGTTTTTGCCGCTTTAAGCTTCATCGTTAATGGAACGAAAATCGTAACGCTCAATTTTGAGCCGCGCCGCGCCCTGGAAGTGATTCAGCAGGAAGGCGTCACTTCCTTCACCGCCGTCGCGACGATGATCAACTATTTGACGGAAACAGCCAATGCCAATTCATTCGATACGAGCAGCTTGCGGTTGATCGTCTACGGCGGCAGCCCGATTTCCGTCGTGACGCTGCGGCGCGCGATGAAGGCATTCAAAGGCGCGGATTTCCTGCAGGTCATGGCGCAAACCGAGAGCGGCGTGCTCTCCCTGCTCTCGCCGGAAGAACACCGCCGCGCTTTGGAGACCGAAAATTTCCGCGTGCTGGAATCCTGCGGCCGCGGCGCCGTGCTCAGTGAAGTGCGTATCGTCAACGAAGCCGGCCACGACGTGCCCAAAGACGGCAAGACCCCGGGTGAAATGCTCGTGCGCGGCCCCGGCGTCATGAAGGGTTATTGGAATATGCCGGAGCTGACGGCGGCGACATTGCGCGACGGTTGGTGCTATTCCGGTGATATTGCGACCTGGGATGAAAACGGCTTCATGTACGTGGTGGATCGCAAGAAAGATATGATCATCAGCGGCGGTGAAAATATTTACAGCTCGGTAGTGGAAGAGGCGGTCTGCAAGCACCCCGCCGTGAAAGAATGCGCCGTTATCGGCGTGCCGCACCAGGTCTTCGGTGAAACCGTCAAAGCCGTCGTGGTTTTGCACGAAGGCCGCGCCGCCACCGCCGAAGAAATTATCGGGGCCTGCAAGGAACACCTGGCCAGCTATATGAAGCCCACTTCGGTGGATTTTGCTACAGAACTGCCCAAAACGCCAGCCGGAAAAATTCTCAAACGGGTTTTGCGCGAAAAATACTGGGGCGGTGAAAAGCGGCAAGTCGGGGGAGTTTAGTCCATTACAAGCGAAATCTTTTCCTTATTTGATTCCGGCATGTCCGGGTCGGGAGACAATATGCGACATTTAAACCATCAAATACATCTGTTGATCCTCGTGATCATCTTCGTAATCTCCGGCGTTGCCTCGGCGCAAACTGGATCGATCAGCGGTGTGGTCAAAACAAAAGATACCGGTGCGCCATTAGCCGGCGCCAATGTGGTGATTGTCGGAACGTCGATAGGTGGAGCTTCGGACGCGAAAGGCAAGTATACGATTGCAAATGTTCCCAGCGGCGACTATAAGCTCCGCGCGACGTTTATCGGCTACCAACAATCAACCCAACAAGTCGAAGTAGCCGCCGGCGAAACGGCGGTCGCGGATTTCGCTTTGATTGAAACCGGCTTGTTCGGGCAGGCTGTCGTCGTCAGCGCCTCACGGCGCTCCGAAAAACTAACGGAAGCGCCGGCAAGCATCGCGATCATCGATGCGGCAGCGCTCGAGCATGATGGGGCGCTGACTTGCGGTGAAGCGCTCAGCCATGCCAAAGGCGTCGATACATATCGCACCGGCATCGACGGCGTCGGGATCAATGCGCGCGGTTTCATGTCTGCATTTAATTATCGCACCCAGCTCATGGTCGATGGCATCAACGCCATTGCACCGGCATACGGGTTGTCCCTGAACAATCTGCTGGTTGCCCCTCGCGACGACATCGAGCGCATCGAAGCCGTGCTGGGTCCAAGCTCGGCGCTGTACGGCCCCAATGCGCACAACGGCTTGGTGAATGTAATCACCAAACATCCGCGCGAAAATTCCGGGACATCCGTCACCTTGGGCGGCGGACAAAATTCGGTTGTTATTGGCCGCTTTCGCCACGCTCGTGCGATGAGCAGGCGCCTGGCCTACAAACTCAGCGGTGAATACATGCAGGCAAAGGACTGGATGAAGAATGATCTGGTCGCTATCGACAACAACAATCTCCGGTATTTTGAAGAGCCGGATCCGGACGTGAAAAACTTGCGCGCCGATGGCGGTATTTACTGGCGGCTCGGCAGCGACGCGGAAATCGCCGCATTTGGAGGGTACAGCGAGATGACTTCCACTTCGGCCAACAATGTTGGGCGCACGCAGTTTAACGGATTTGCCTACAGCTTTCAGGCGCTGCGTTTTCATTCACCGCACTTTTTCGTGCAAGCGTATCGCACCAGCAATGGTTTCGGCCATTTCTACTCCATCGACAATCGCGTTGGGGCACAGGTTAGCGCTGCGAATGCCGGCCGGCCAATTAGTAAAGAAGAGGCGGCCCGGCGCGTTATGCTGATCGACGAGTCGAAACGGTATAATTTTGAAGTTCAATACAACACGACGTTCTCCGGCTTTCGCGCCGTCACCGGCGCCAATCACGAATACAGCCGGCCAATTACCCAAGGCACTTTTTTGACCGATACGAGCGGCACGAAATTGCACCTGAGGCAAACCGGCGTCTACGGGCAGGTCGAACGCGAATTGGGCGCACGATGGAAATTCATCGTGGCCGGCCGTTATGATACGCACGACAATTACGATTCCCAGTTCAGCCCGAGAACCGCGGTCGTTTACAAGACCCCAAACTCCGGCGCTTTCCGGCTGACCTTCAACCAAGCCTTTCAAGCGCCATCGATATCACAGCAGGAGATTTTTACGCTCGCCGGATTTGACGCCAGAACCGGCTTGCCGGTAAGGCTGCGGGGCAACGGCCACGGCTTTGCGCTCTCGAACGGCGTCGTCATCCCCAGCCTCGAGCCTGAGATCAATACGACGTTCGAGCTTGGTTACAATGGGCTGGTGTTGAGAAAATTTTCCATCGATGCCAATATCTACCACAGCCGATACAAAAACTTCGCCAGCCCGCTGACGGCCATCGGCATTTCCGGCAACAAGCCGCCGGCCATTCCACTGCCAACGGTGGTCTCGCAAGGCGGCGTGGTTTTGCCGTCTCGCCCGGAGGTGGTTTTAACGTATTTGAATTTCGGCAAAGTCAATATCACCGGATTCGATCTCGGACTCAACTATCAGCTTTCCCGCCATGCCGGTGTGTGGCTCAACTATTCTTATGTGAATCCAAACGGCCTCGGCGACAAAGTCAACGATCTCAACCGGGACGGCGTTGTCGACCCCGGTGAGCTGAGTTTCAACGCGCCGGAAAACAAATACAGTTTTGGCGTCGTACTGCAAGATGTGCTCAAGAAAGGAACTCATGCCGCGCTGTCGATGCGCTACGTGGCAGAGTACGATTTCGTTTCCGGCCGGCATCGTGCTACTGCGACCGGACGCGGCACCGGCGTTTTTCAGTTCACCGACCGCGGGCCGCTCGGCGGCTTTAACAGCGTCGATTTGAACCTCTCGTGGCGGCTCGACAACGGCGTTCAGCTCAATCTGTCCGTTGCCAATTTGCTCGACGAGCCGATGCGCGAGATGGTTGGCTCGCCTTCGATCCGGCGACTCGCCATTGCCGAAATCAAGTATTCCTTCTAATCACAATTTACGGCGGGCTTTTTTATTTCGGATTTTGTTTGGAATTGTTCTGATTTGGCCTGATTTTGTTGTGGGAAGGAGAGACCAGAACTCATGCCTCATAATAATTCAAGTATGCCCTCTTCTTGTTTGAGAAGAACGGCATACTTGAGTTGAATGAAGCTAAACCAGAAATCACACCTTGGTAACTTGGCCCGACGGGCGTAGGCTTTATCTTTGCACAATCATCTTTCGGACCAACTTTTGCCCGCCGAACTGCAATTGGAAGAAATAAATCCCAGTACTCACCTCTCGACCGTATGCATCCGCGCCATTCCATAACACACGCTTATATCCTGCCGGTAGCGATTCATCGACCAAAGTGCGCACCATTTGGCCGGCGATATTATAGATGATCAAGCGCACCTTCTCCTCTTTTGGCAAAGCGTATTCAATAACGGTTTGCGCGTTAAACGGATTGGGATAATTAGGGCTAAGATCGAAACGTTCAGGCAATGGCGACACGGTTTCTGAAATTATATCAACCATCTTACCTGCTGCTCCCGAGCTCACTTGAATAACCAACTCCGGTTTGGTCGAACCTTCTTTTGAGCTATAGTAAACCGAGGTGGAAGATGAATTCTTCATGCCAAAGCTAATGGTACCGTTACCCGCAATGGCCGCGGTTACGTCAAACTCAACAACCTGTCCAACGGTCACGCTGCCAACCGTACTCAATGCCGTGCCACTAATCGCCGGCGCATTGTTATATTTCAAACCGGTCTCGGTCCAAGGGGTGGAAGTTCCCAGATAATTGTTCGACACCGAATAAACCGACCCACCGCTATTGCTGGCCGTGGTCACTTGCAAGCGCAGCTTCGCGCTTTGCACTGTTCCGCTCAAGCCGCTGACGTCAAACTT
>JBOHQZ010000623.1:0-4395 GCA_050732275.1 bacterium | reverse complement strand
GACAACTTGCAATCAAAAAGTTGGAGGCTTTTGAAAACCCCATAAAAGCCGCATAAATATTGAGCGAAATGAAACTCATCAAAAAAATCTTTGCTTTTTTTGCACTGATTTGACTATAAAGGGACTAGCTGGGCAGTGGCAATGAATTATACACCACCATTGTCATGAGTATATTTTGCCCCAAATACCCGGCTGCTCTGAACGCCAACTTCATCTTATCGCTTTTCCTGCTGTTCATCTAAGCATAATCGCAAGACAATCTTCGGCAAAAAAATTTTCAAGATCATAAGAGTGCTCATACGTTGCAAGTATCTTCTGTGAGTTACAATTAACAACGGAGATCAAACAATGTATCGAAAGCTTGTGAGAGTCCTTTTAAGCCTGGGATCGCTGTTTTTTATGCTGTCGTCTTTGCAAGCTGGTCCCGAGGGCAATGGAAAAATCGAAGGTTATATTCTCGATAGCCAAAACAATGAACCCCTGCCGGGAGCGAACGTTTTCCTTAAAGGCACGACTTACGGTGCGGCAACGGATCTGAAGGGCAAATTTGTTGTTTTACAAATTCCGCCCGGAGATTACCAGTTGGTCGTTCGGTATATCGGCTATCTGGAAAAAACCGTGGAAGTTTCGGTCAAAGAGGGACAAACCTTAAGCCAAACCATAAAGCTGGATTTTCAAATCATTGAAGGGGAAGCGGTTGTTGTTACTGCCCAGGCTGAAGGGCAGATGGCGGCCATAAACCAACAGTTTTCATCCAACACGATTTCCAATATTGTTTCTCAAACGCGCATCAGGGAATTGCCGGATGTGAACGCCGCCGAATCGATCGGCCGCCTGCCGGGCGTTTCCATTAATAGATCGGGTGGCGAAGCGAACAAAGTAGAAATTCGGGGGCTCTCCGCGAAGTACAACACCGTCACCATCAATGGCGTGCGCGTTCCCGCTACGGGCGGGGATGATCGCAGCGTCGATCTTTCGCTCATCTCAGCCAACGTGCTCGACGGCATCGAAGTGAGGAAAGCCGTCACACCGGATATGGACGCCGACGTTCTCGGCGGCACGGTCGATCTCAAATTGAGAGAAGCTCCGGACCGGCTCGCATTCAACGCGACGGTGCAGCCGGTAGGATACAATCGTCTGCAGGACGAATGGGGCAACTACAATGTCACCGGCAATGTGAGCAATCGCTACTTCGATGGCCGCCTCGGCCTCATTGGCAGTTTCAATACCGACGATTATGACCGTAGCGCCGACAAACTCTCCGGCAATTATAAACAGATAACGGATCTTACGACACGGCTGACGCAAATTCAGATTCAAACCCTCAGCTTGAGAGAAGAGAGCGTGGCGCGCGGGCGTACCGGCGGCAGCGCTTTGTTCGATTATCGCTTGTCCGACAATGGCAAAATCACGGCGAATGGTTTCTACAATCGACTGCACTGGGACGGGCTGTATCGCATCAACCGCATGGACCGCGAACACAACAGCCACTATTATGATATGGAAGATCGCAAAGGCTCTACTTCTATTTTTACGGGCGCTTTGGGTTTGAAGCAGGATTTCGGCTGGCTCAGCTTTGATGTGAGCGGAGCGTTCACGGCGACGCGCACGAAACGGCCCGGCGAACGTACCTGGACTTTTGCGCAAGAGAACACCGGCTTTGTTGGCCTCGCTACGGACACGCCGGCAAGCGAATTGGCGAAATTTGCCACCAATGATTCAAACAACACCGGTCTGTCATCAGTTTATATTTTCGATACGAAACTAAATGAAAACCAAAAGACGGCGCAGTTTAACGTTCAGAAGCCCATCCGTTTGGGCAGCCAACTCAGCGGTTATATAAAGCTCGGTGGAAAATTTCGGTGGTTGGATCGCAGAAACGACGAAAACCAGTTTGGCCGCGACGGATTGCAATACGGCAACACCAACGGCGCGAATCCCACGCTTTCAGTCCTTGACCAAATAATCCCCGAGTGGAAAGTTGCCTCGCTTGCCAGCGCTTATGGCGTCTTGCCGATATGGGCCTTTAGGAGCAAACATTCCCGTTCCGATTTCCTCGACGGCGATTACCCGCTCGGATTCACGTTCGACGAAGCGATGATGAACAGATTGACCGATGCTTTGCAAGGAACGCCTGAATTTTTGCGCTATGCCATCGGATCGCGGGGGCGCGATTATGACGGCATCGAACGCTACTACGCCGGCTACGTCATGGGCGAATTTAGCCTGGGCAAGCTCATTACGCTTTTGCCCGGGGTTCGTTACGAGCACGATTACTCCAAATATCACGGTCAGCGTTACAGAGAGGTCACGATCAACAACACACAAGCCGAGCCGACGGATCTCGTCGCGCTTACCGATGAGCGCAAAAACGACTTCTGGTTGCCCATGGCGCATTTGATCGTGCAACCGGCCGACTGGCTGAAAATCCGGCTGGCCGGAACGAAGACGCTGACGCGGCCGGACTACATTCAGTACGCTCCGATCACCTCGATCAACTCTTATCAAAGTTACATTCGTGCTTCTAATGCAGCGCTCAAGCCGGCACAATCACAAAATTTTGACGCCGCGGTTTCAATCTATCAGAGGCATATCGGCCTGTTTACCGCCTCCGGCTTCCGCAAAAACATTGATGACTTGATCTTCCAAACCAGGCTGAATCTCCGCCCGGAGGTTCTGGCACAATACAAAACACTTCTGCCGGGCTTGAACATTCCGACGTCTTGGCTGGGGTCCGCACCGCAGGCGGACACCTATATCAACAACCCCTTCCCGGCGAAATACAAAGGCTTCGAGCTTGACTGGCAAACCCACTTCTGGTATTTGCCTTCGATTTTACGCGGCTTGGTGTTGAACGTGAATTACACCCGAATCATCTCGGAAACGGAGATACAATTGTTCAACACACAAAGAGTCCGGGTCGGAACCACACTGCCGCCGCGCTATCGCTATGAGGTTACCGACACCTTGCGGACGGCCCGCATGCCGGATCAGCCTGCTCATATCGCCAACGCGACGCTGGGTTATGACTATAAAGGATTTTCAACCCGCTTATCTTACCTGTATCAGACCGACAAGGTTACCTTTATAGATAGAGAGTCGGCGCTCGATAATTTCTCAGGCACCTACGCGCGCTGGGATATCACAGTCCAACAAAAGCTTGGCCAAATAGTGCAGTTATTCGCCAACGCCAGCAATTTGAACAGCCGGCCGGATCGAAACTACCGAGGGTCGCAATTGATCGATCCGACCTACTTTGAATACTACGGCTTTACTATTGATGGAGGCGTTCGGCTTAGATTTTAACCGTCTATCAAATCACTTTAATTAATCCTAAACCACTACAAACAATTGGAGAGTTGCTATGAGGCTTAAGTACAATCTCATTCTATTGGCTCTCATTGCCGGAGTCATCTTCTTGCCGGCGCAGCGGGCCACGGCACAGCAGGGTGACACCCTCACCGTCGAGTGGTATGACGCTGCAGCCCAAGATGTCATCAGAGATGCGCTCGTCAATGCCATCGCCAACGATGCGACCCGGCCTGCGGGCCGTGTGTACAAGCTGAAACGAGGTGGATATTATTGGAATAGAGAAACGATTCAAAACACCGGATACCATCTGCGCATTGTGGGTGAAGCGGCCGGATCGAGGCCGGAAGATAATCCGCCCGTGCTCCAAATGGTCCGCCGGGACGATGGCAGCATCAATCAGCGAATGATCACCGGCGTGAGCGACCTCACGCTGAAAAATGTCTGGATTACCGGCGCTGACGATGCCGGCGTGCAGACGGCGTATCAGCCCATCCAGGTTGATGCGCAAAACTCGCACATCGTGGTCGATAATTGCATTATCGATCGCAGCAATTTTGCCCTTATCGCCTTCACCGCCAAGAACAACGACATCTTCTACACGAACAACAAATTCCGCAACCTGATCGGCCGCCCCAGCACGCAGCAGTGGGAAGGCCGCGGGATTTCGATCTGGGCAGATCAAGACACGGTCGTTGTCGAAAACAACACGTTCTTCAATCTCGAGTTTACCGTATTTCAAATGGAAGGCGGCGCCATCAGGTATCTCCGGTTCAATCATAACACGATGGTCAACATCGGCAGAAATTTCCTTACCGGTGCTTGGTGGCGGGAGGCCTATTTCACGAACAATCTGATCGTGAACGGCTTTTGGCATGGTGAAGGCCCCAGCGATTATAATTCTGCTGGCCGTGATCCCAGAGCATATCATGGCGGCATGATGGGCATCGGTCCTCTGCCGGCGCAATACGGCCCCGAGCAAGGGCGGAGAATTCTCCTGGCCAACACTGCGGCTTGGCGTGATTCGGCTTTTGCCACCTTTTATGGCACCGATGTTCGGGCGCAACCGTTTGTCGGCACGGTTAC
>JBOHQZ010000622.1:0-4409 GCA_050732275.1 bacterium | reverse complement strand
GACCGACTTCTGGGGTGAATACGGCGGCAGGCATAATCAAGCTCCGATAAGTTCAAAATTCGATTATGCCTAAACAATAACAAGTTTATCTCAAAGAGCAATTACAAAATCACCCGTAACGAGTATAGCAGACTCGCTTGGCTTTCGGAGTCTCAACTATATGAAGTATTATGAGCAAGGCGGAAGAATGACGTTTCAGGTACGGGTTCTCCCGATCGCTCCCGCCAATACGCCCAACGTGATTGCTCTGCATTCGAACGTGGTGTTAGCTCATTTTGGCGCGCCTCCCCCTCTGCCAAAACAGGATATTACGCTCATTGACCCGGTTCCTCAGCCTAAAATTCAACTCCTCAGTTTTGAATATTACACTCCTCGGGGAATTCCGTCTCCGCGTGGCTGTGACCCGAATGCCGACACGGATAAGGATGCTTGGGATTATATCGAAGACGGAATCGGAGCATTGGCCAAAGTCGACTTCATGGCGCCCATTGAGATTAAGGTTCGTAATGCCGGTGGAATATATAAAGACAGAAATATTTCTCTGGCCCCGCTGAAAAAAGAGCAAACCGCAACGGTTCACATCGTTCTCCTTTACAAGGAATTTTCGCCGGTAAAAAATGAGGTGTCGAGCGAACAGTTTGCTGTCGAAAAATATAATAACGCTTTGAAAAGCACGAGCCAGCTGGAAGTCCGGATCACTTCCTATACCGGATATTCAGCCACCGATCAAAAAGTTGACTTCACCTACGCTGCGCCCTGGAAGAAAGGAGAAGAGTGGCACAAGCCGTTTTCAAGTAAGCCCTGATTTTTCCATGAGAATAATCCGGAGAGAAATCTAACCGCGGAGGATTCAAATGAAAAGCACATTGAAACTGCAATTTTTCTTGTTGATCTTGGGGCTAATGCTGGCGGCCAAAGTTTTCGCCCAAGTTCCCCAATTGATCAACTACCAGGGTTTGCTCGTCGATCCGGTCACCGGCAAGCCCAAGCCGAATGGCACTTATAAAATGGCCTTTGCGATTTACAACACTGCTTCCGGCGGCAGGGCGATTTGGACGGAAACTCAAAACGTGCAAACTAACAAGGGGTTGTACAACGTCATGCTGGGTTCCGTCACACCGCTCACGGCCGCTATTCTCAGCGGCCCGGAAAAATATCTGGGCATCAAAGTCGAAGCGGACGCGGAAATGACGCCGCGCAAACGCATCGTCAGTGTGGCGTACGCGATCATCAGCGGCGAGGCCGACAAGCTGGACGGCAAGGACGCCGCGGATTTTGCCGCCAAAGCGGAACTCAGCACTTCGGATCACACGCCACCCAATGAGGGCAGCAATTTGGTGAATTGGAATAATCTGCAAGATGTGCCACTCGGTTTTGCCGATGGGGTGGATGATGGAGAATCCGGTGGCGGGAACACGCTGGATCAAGCCTATGACCAAGGTGGACCAGGGGCCGGCAGAACCATTAATGCCGATGCCGGCGCCGTCAATATCGCGGGGCCGAATGGGTTGACCGTGAATGGCAAAGTCGGCGTCGGGACGGGCTCTCCCAATCAAAAACTGGAAATCAATGGAGGCAACCAAGAAGTCGGAATGCGTATTGCATGGGGGAGTCAGTTCCCGGCGCTCTACGGTGAAATCAAACGTGCTCAATCAGGTGGGCTGATCATAAACTCCAACGCTGGAGGGACATGGGCAGACATTAATTTTCAAACGGAAGGACAAACCAGGTTATTCGTTCAGAGTGATGGCAAGGTCGGCATCGGCACCACTACCCCAACCGAGCGTCTGGAGGTCAATGGCAACGCCAAAGTCAAAGTCTTGCAGATCACCGGCGGCGCGGACCTCTCGGAACAATTTGAAGTGCAAGGCGCGCCCAATTCAGGCGGTGATGAATTACGAGCCGAACCGGGAATGGTGGTTTGTATCGATCCGCAGCATCCTGGCAAGTTGTTGGTGAGCAGCAGAACCTACGACCGCACTGTGGCCGGCATCATCAGCGGCGCCGGCGGCGTCAAGCCGGGCATGCTCATGGGGCAGGACCATTCGATTGCGCAAGGCTCGACGCCGGTGGCCTTGAGCGGCCGCGTCTATTGCTATGCCGAGGCCTCGAATGGCGCCATCAACCCTGGTGACTTGCTGACAACTTCCGGCGCCGCCGGGCACGCGATGAAAGTCACCGACTATGCGAAGGCGCAAGGCGCAATTATCGGCAAAGCGATGAGTTCGCTTAAGGAAGGCAAGGGCATGGTGCTCGTTCTGGTCAGTTTACAATGAACATGATGAGGTCAAAACCATGAAAACACGACTGCTCTTTTTGCTGATGATTCTGCTGGTCCGGTATAGCCCGGTTCTCGGACAAAACATCGAAATCCGCGTCTCAATCAAAGTCATCGTTCATCCGAGGACTGGAGCGCGGCCAGTCGGAATAACGGATATTATGCTCAACACCGCCGGCGCCAACGCCAATAACTGGATGGCGAGCTACTGGCGCGGCTACCGATTCCGCATTACGGAGATCATTAACATCGGCGGTCCCTTACAAGGGGGCAGCAGCGGGCCAAGCAAGTGGTTTGACAAGGATCCCCGAAATGATACTGACTGGCCCGTGTTCCAAAATGACATAAAGACCGATCCTCTATATCTGCTTCGTTCCAACCAAGTGAACTTCTACATCACTGGCGGACCGTCATCAAACTCCGGTGGCGCCTGCCCCATTGCAGATTATCCTCTTGATGCCGGTTATCCTGCGTGTCAAGCGTACGTGAACAGTGGGGCGTTTTGGCTGGTGCATGAGACGGGTCACTACTTTGGGTTGTGCCACACGTTTGACGCGTGTGGCGTCCTTGGAACGCTGCCCGAGGGGCCAGACTGGACACGCGACCAAATCGCGATGAATTCCTACGGCCTGCCCTACAATTCGTTGAACAGCGCTCAAAAAAAGCTGGTGGACGACACCTACTTCAACGTCATGGCCTATCACAACGTGTCAACAAAGGATTCGGTGCAAAACCGCATGACCGAGCTGCAACACGATCGGCACACGGACAAGGCCAATAGCACGCGCGCCGCGGTGGTCAGCGGACGGACACAGTTTGTAAGTCTGAGCGGTTCAGACGCAGGCGCCGGCAGCAGCAACAGTCCATATCGCACCGTTGCGAAGGCAGTCACGGCGGCAAACGCAGCCGGTGGCGACATCATTCTGCTGCGCCCCGGCGCGTATAACGAAATCCTGACGCTCACCAAGCCGGTCACACTCCGCGCCACCCGAACCGGCGCCGTGGCTATCGGTACTTCATCCGTTTCGGCATCAGTGGTTGCGGTGGACTCAAAATGAGCGGTGGCGAACGTTTTTTTCAGAGCAAGGAGTTTGATATGCCATTTCAAACAAAACTCAAAAAAGCATGCATCCTGTCGTTGTATATTGTTTTGACAGCAGGAAGTGTGACAACTCCTCTGGTTGCACAAACAAGCAGCAGCCAAATCCAAACCGACGCCTTCGGCTCTGCCGGCGGCGAGTCTGCTTCGGCGAATTTTTTGACGCATTTGATCGTCGGGCAATCTTCACCGATTGATAGCGCCGTGAGCAGAAATTTTATAGAGATGGGAGGATTTTTGGCGTCTGCTTTTGTAGACCTCGGCACCGGCGTCGGCGAGCGCGACCTGCCAACAGAGGCTTCACTTCCGGAAGTATTCACGCTCGAACAAAATTTCCCCAATCCTTTCTTGAGCGGAGCGAAATCCCGCTCGGCGGGAAATCCCGCCACCAAAATCAGCTTCGAGGTGCCGCCAGATTGGACCAAACCGGTGACATTGCGCATCTTCAACGTGCAGGGCCATCTTGTTAAAACACTTGTGGAGGGGAAGGTGGCGCCGGGAGCGCATACGATTGTCTGGGATGGCAAAGATGCCGCCGGCGAGCCGGTGGCTTCGGGAATCTACTTCTATAAAATTATCTCGGGCAATTTTGTGGCGGTGAAAAAAATGTTGTTTACGAAATAGGGCCAACGTCACTGACCGGCCACTACGGCACATTTACGATACAATTGATCATTGCAGAAGTGACCGGTCAGTCGATCTAATTGAAAATAAGGTGCGTCATGAAATACCAAAAATTCTCGTGCTGGTTGGTCTTTGGTCTCACGTTATGGTGTGAGCTAAAAATCGCTTTCCCTCAAGCCGAGGCCTGGCACAAAACCAACTACCCAAACACACGAACCAGAATTCTTGCGCTCAAAATCGATTTGGGCGGACATCTCTTTGCGGCGAGCTTGGGCAGCGGCGTCTGGCGCTCCACGGACAACGGCGAAACCTGGTCCGACTTCAATAGCGGCTTGCCCCGCAAGGCGGGGTTCATTCTCTTGTCATCAATAATAGGACGGGCAAAATTTTTGCCGGAACCACTGACGG
>JBOHQZ010000621.1:0-4411 GCA_050732275.1 bacterium | reverse complement strand
AAAAAATATTCGACATCGTCAGCTTCGGCATTTGCGCTGTGGATTTTATTGGCTTGATGAAAAAGTATCCCGAGCCAGGCGAGAAAATTCCGCTAGAGGCATTCTCCAAACAAGGCGGCGGTTTGGCGGGGACCGCGCTCACGGCTGCCGCGCGATTGGGCGCGAAAACCGCCTATCTCGGCAAGTTTGGCCGCGACGAGTACAGCCGCTTTTTGCTCGATGAATTTCAAAAAGACGGCGTGGACATCAGTCACGTGATTTTTGAAGATAGCGCTCAGCCGCCGGTCTCTTTCATTCATGTGGAAAAAGGCACTGGCGAGCGACGCATTGCGAGGTACTGGCAGGAGTTTGACCTGCAGCCAGGGGAATTGGATCGCACCGTCATCCAAAACAGCCGCATTTTGTTTCTGGAACATCATTTTGTGGCAGCAGGAATTGCGGCGGCCAAGTGGAGCAAGCAAGCTGGCGGTCTTGTTGTGGTTGACGCTGAGCGAATCGTTCCACGACTTGAAGAGATTTTGCAACTTGCGGATTACATTATCGTTTCGCAGAGTTTTGCCACTCAACAAACCCGCAGCGGCAATCCCGAGAAAGCAGCGCATTTGCTGCAACAGAAATACGGCGGCGTGGCCGTCGTTACCGCCGGAGAAATGGGCGCGTTTTGCCGGACTTCTGAAAGTGTTTTTAATCAACCTGCCTTTCAAGTCAACGTTGTGGACACCACCGGCGCCGGCGATGTATTTCACGGCGCTTTTATGGCGGGCTTGATTGAGAATTGGCCTTTGCCAAAGATTCTCGAATTCTCCGCAGCGGCGGCGGCGATGAAATGCCGTGGTTTGGGAGGTCGGGAGATGATTCCGAGTCGACAAGAAGCGATGGAGTTTTTATGGGAGAGAGGGGCGGCAGAGTATTGGAAATAATTTGTTTTTCAGGTTGGGTCGTATTAAATTCCAGAGTAAATTAAGAAGAGTTTCGAGCAAGGGGCACTTTTATGAGTTTTAATTATCATTTGGAATAAACGAGAAGGTGAGCCTATGGAAACAGCCACTTTAAAAAAAACTGCCCAACAAAGAAGAGCGCGCTAAAGTCGGTAAAGCCGCAGACGCAATTTATGAACCTTTGCGCGAACGGCTTGAAAAGGAACATTGGGGAGATTACATTTCCATCAACGTCGATAATGGCGATTACGCTGTGGCGTCGGATCATTTCGAGGCGTCACAAGTGCTCAAAGCCAAGTATCCGGGAATTATACCTGTTGTCAAACACATCGGTTATAAAGAGGTTATTCGTCGTAAATAAAACCGCCATGTAATCATAAAATTATGTCCACCTCCATCCTCCAAACCCATCCCGATCCGGAATCCTACTTCACCATCGGGCCTTATATTAACGAGTCAAAGAAATTCTTTAATTCCAAAACACCTGGGAAGAAGATTTGACCGAGCCGGAGCGCGTGCTGATTTTCGCGTATCTCCGCGCGAACGGGGAGATCAATCCCATTGCCAACAAAGAAGTGCTGCATGGTTTGGTACAGAACGATATTTTCGAGGTGCTTGATGGTCGCCACGTTTTCGTGATCGATTTGTTCAAACGCTGGGTTTTGAAAAATTTGCCGGTGTGATGGCTGTTTGCTGGTTGGCCTGTTAGCCTGTTCTCAGTACTTCCATAGTTTCCTCCACGAAGTCAACAGTTGCATTCTTCCCCTAAAAGCCTTATATTTCTGCAAGCTGCTGTAGGATTCATAAAACGACTTCACTCATGTCATCCGAAACTAAAAACAAAATCACCTCCTACCTCTCCGACGAGGCGATCTCGTACATGCGTCTGCACATTCAGGATGCCGGCGGCAACGAGGTATTCTTCCTTGGCAAAACTGACGGCAAGGGTGTGGTGGAGTCGGTGCAAGTCCTGGCGCGGGGAAACAAGGCTTTGGTGCCGGCGATTACGAATATCGCGCACACCGGCGATGTGGTGATTCACAACCATCCTTCCGGCGTGTTGCAGCCGTCGAATCCGGATGCGGTGATTGCTTCGCAGCTTGGCAATGAGGGAATCGGCTTTTTCATCGTCAACAATTCGGTCACGGATATTTACGTCGTCGTCGAGCCGCAGAAGCCGAAGGAAGTGGCGTTGCTCTCGCCGCCGCAATTAAAAAAACTGCTCTCTGCCGAAGGTGCAGTAGCGGCCAAGCTGGAAAACTTTGAATCGAGGCCACAGCAGCAGAAGATGCTTGCAGAGGTTGCGGACGCATTTAACGAGAACAAAATTGCGATTATCGAGGCGGGCACGGGAACGGGGAAGACGATGGCATATCTGCTGCCGGCCATCGAGTGGAGCGTGAAAAATCGCGAGCGCACGGTGGTGGCGACCGGTACGATCAATTTGCAAGAACAGCTCATCAACAAAGATATTCCGCTGTTGCAACAGGCGCTTGATCTCAAGTTTCGCGCCGAGCTGGTGAAGGGGCGCACGAATTATGCCTGCCTGCGCAAGCTTTCGGAAGCGGAATCCCAGCTTGATATGTTCAGCGAGGCCGCGCAGCAGCAGGAGCTGCAGGCGATCATCGAATGGGCGAAAAAAACGCCGGACGGCAGCAAATCGGATTTGGCGTTCATTCCGCAAGAGCAGGTGTGGGAAAAAATTCAATCCGAGAGCGATACGACGCTGCGGTCGAAGTGCAAATTTTATCACCAATGCTTTTTTTACAATGCGCGGCGGCGCGCGGCCTCGGCGGATGTGTTGATCGCCAACCATCATTTGCTCTTTGCCGATCTCTCGGTGCGCCACGAGGCCGGTGAAAGTTCGGAAGTGGCGGTGTTGCCCAAATATCAGCGCGTGATTCTCGACGAGGCGCATGACGTGGAAGAAGTGGCTTCGGCTTATTTCGGCGCGGCGACGAGTTATCACAGCATTATGCGCACGTTGCACAAAGTTTATCGTGTCGGCAAGGATGGCAAATCCACCGGTGTTTTGCCGTTCACGATGGCGAAAATGCAAATGTCGGCGCATCGCCTCAGCCGCTCGTTAATCGACAAGTTTCGTGAGCAAATCGAGCGGGTTTGCGAGCCAACGGTCGGGCATGTGGAATTTCGGCTGAAAGAGCTGATGGATTATCTCTTTCTTTGGGCCGGCAATCGCGGTAACAAGTCCGGCGCTGCCGGAAGCGAGAGTTTCTCCGAAACCAAGCTGCGCTTGACGCCGCAGGTCGTGAAGGACAAAACGTATCAGGAAATTATCAGCAAGCTCACACCGGTCTTGCTGAAAGAGATGCGTGATTGTGCGGAGCAGCTTTACGAAGTTCTCAAGCTCTGCGACTTCGCCGAGTATCAGCTCGGCAGCGAGGCCGCTTCGCTGGCGGTGGACATCAAGGCGCAAGCTGGCCGGCTCGAAGAGGCGGCTGATGAAATCGAAAAAGTTTTGCTCGATAACGATGAAAACAATATTCGCTGGCTGGAAGTGAAAGAGTCGCGCTGGGGCAATGTCGTGCGTTTGCGCAGCGCGCCGTTGGATGTGGCGCCGATTCTCAAAACAGCCGTGTTCGAAAAGTTTCCCACGGTGGTGTTGACTTCAGCAACTTTGGCGGTCGGCAAATCATTCGATTTTATCGAGAAAAGCCTCGGTCTGTCTGAAACAGTTTCCGGCGCATTAAAAGATAGCGACGGAGCACCTCGCCAAAAGACCGCGACGCAGCTTGGTTCCCCATTTGATTTTGGCCGCCAGGCGTTGATTGCCATTCCGACGGATATTCCGGAGCCGAACAGCCGGGATTTTCCGAAGCATCTGCGCGAAGGTTTGTTGCGCGCGCTGAAAATCTCGCAAGGCCGCGCGTTTATTCTTTTCACCGCGTATGGCTTGCTGAACCAGATGTTTCGCGAATTGTCGCCGGAATTGGCGAAACTGGGTTTTATTGCGATGAAGCAAGGCCAGGAGAATCGCCACCGGCTGTTGGAGAATTTCAAAAGGCAGGTCGGCTCGGTGCTGTTTGCCACAGACAGTTTTTGGCAGGGCGTGGACGTACACGGCGAGGCGTTGGAGTGCGTGATCATTCCGCGGCTGCCGTTCAAAGTGCCGAGCGAGCCGGTGCTGGAAGCGCGTGTGGAGGCAATCGACCGCCGCGGCGGCAATTCGTTTATGGAATATTCCGTGCCGCAGGCGGTGATCAAATTCAAACAAGGCTTCGGGCGCTTGATCCGGCGCAAATCCGATTTCGGCACGATTGTGATTTTTGACAACCGCATCGTCACCAAGCAATACGGCAGATTATTTTTGGAGTCGTTGCCGGAGAGCCGAATCGCCGCGGGAAAGTCGGAGGACGTCTTCGCGGAGATGGCGGCATTCTACAAGCGGCAGCGGGGCCATTCGAAATAATTGCAGGGGCCTTCCGCAATTCATCCTCATTTGCAATATATTA
>JBOHQZ010000620.1:0-4414 GCA_050732275.1 bacterium | reverse complement strand
TGGCTTTGGCGCCGATCGTGTTGGCCTCGCGGTTCATCTCCTGCAACAGGAAATTCAGCTTGCGGCCGGCCGGCTCCGCTTCGTCAACCGCTTCGAGAAAAAGCGTGTTGTGGCTCTGAAAACGCGTGCACTCTTCAGTGATGTCAACGCGATCTGCCAGCAGTGCGACCTCGAGCTCGAGCCGGTTGGCGTCCAACTCTTTGGTATCCACCATCGCACGCAAGCGCTTGTATAATTTTTCAAATTCAGTCTTCCCCCGCGCCGCCGAATGGCTCTTGATGTTTTCGATTTTTTCCTGCAAGCCGTTAACACGGGGACGCAGATCTTGCGCAATTTCCCGGCCCTCACGGAAACGCATCGTATTCAAATCTTCCATTGCCTGTTGCAACGCGGTTTCCACGCAAACCCAGGCTTGATCCGGCAGCGCACTCTCTTCGTCAATCGCCAGAATGTCCGAGAAATGCAGCAGGTGATCCAACGTGATCGTTCCGGAGAGCCCCAGCGTTTTCATCAGGTTTTCGAGCAAATGTTTGTAGCGGCGCGCCACTTCCTCGTCCACGCGCAGGCCAAGCTCGTTCTCATTAGCCGTTTTGAGCGTAATCGCGACGTTGATACGGCCGCGACTGACTTTATTGCGAACAATATCTTTTACTGCTTGCTCGTAAGCGTTCAAGCCCCGCGGCAATCTCATGACGACATCAAGAAAACGATGATTGAGTGAACGCACTTCTACGACGGCGTCGAAACCGTCCAAATTATACTGCCCCCGGCCAAAACCGGTCATGCTGATGATCATAGCCTGTTGCTTCGCAGATAGAAATTCACGTTGATGCCCTCCCTCCCGTTGCAGTTATCGGCGCTTCCATAGCCAAATAAGTTATGATTTACGCTTAATTTAGATTTTACGAAAATCAAAGCTAAGATTCAATAGAATTTTTGTTTTTTTTTAGAGATGGCGCTAATGAGGGCGGCAGGCTTCCCAGAGGTTAGCATGACTATGACGATCAAGTGTACTAATGACCACCTCCTCCAAAACGCATATAGTAATCCTGTGAAGCTCTGCCTAAAACTCTACAAGCGCAACCGATAAGGATATTTTGCCACGGAAGCGAAAATCCCACAGAATTTGATTTTAGAAGTTTTTAATTCAGTGGGATTCCAATTTAAGTGAGCAGATAAAAAGCTTTCTTGTGACCAAATTTAGCGTGTTCGCCGATACTTCGCCTCTTCGATCACGAGCCGGGCGGAAATACGATGGGTATCCCCGAGATCGCCGTGGCTGAGAAAAGCGTAGTCGATTTGCAGTTTCGGCAGGCCGATGCCGGCGCCGACGGTAAACTGGCCCACATCCGAACCGAAGCGCAAGGCCAGTAGCTCGCGCTGATATTCCCAGCCGAAATGCGTGTCAAAACTCATCGGACCGGCACCAAACTGGGCGGCATAGTCGCGTCCCTCGAAGCGCATCTCAAGATCCAAAGCCGGCGACATGAAGCCGCCGAGTCCCGGCAGGGCCAACGGATACGCCAAGCCGGCTTTGAGCGCTGGAACGATCAACTCGCGCCTGCCGGTATCCCAAGCGAGAACGGTGCTGGTCACATCTTGTAAATTCAAACCGATATTCAAATTTCCAAACGGGTTGTAAAGCGCGGCAATATCGAAACCGAGTCCCCACGCCGAATGGTTACCAAGCCCTTTGTAAATAATTTTGACATTGCCGCCAAATGAAAAATTCTGCGAGCGCCTGACCGCGTAGGTGAGAAACAGCGCATATTCCGCATCGGAAAAAGTGCGCAAGACATAAGGCTGATTGGTCTCGCTCAGTCTTTCGTTGGGATTTTTGAGCCTGGTTTCCGGAATGTCATCGACACCGAGACGAATGAGGCTGAGGCCGAGGCTACGATGCGCGCCGAATGGAACGGCAAAACTGCCGAAATCATACTTGACCGCGCCGGCAAACTGTTGGGAGTGCATGAGCATGATTTGCGGATAGTCGATATTCACCAAGCCGGCGGGATTCCAGTAAGTGGCGCTCACATCGCGTGCGAGTGCAATATACGCGCCGCCCATGCCGAGCGCCCGGCCACCGGCGCCGAGGTTGAGAAATTCGCCGGCATATTTGGCGGGTTTGAATCCGACGCCGGCAAGAACGGTGGAAGAAATGAGGGTAATGGCGATAAAAAGAGCAAGCAATCTGAAAGGGATGAGACGCATGATATTCACCAAAATCTGTTTTCAGTTTCGAGACCAAAGATCAAATAAATCAGGATATTTCTTCGTGCCGACGGCTATTCCAATCTAATGCCGACCATCAAGCCCGAGCTGTCCTCGAATGATTTCGCAAAGACTGTTCTTAATTTCCGAATGACGAGGAACTGGCGCCTTCCGTCCGTTCTTTGGATTCATGTAGATATCGTGCCTTTTGCCATGACGTTTCAGAAAGCATCCGGCTTGCGTCAATTCTCGGATAAAATCGCCCCGTTTCACAATTCCACTCCCAACTCTTTTGTTTGAACTGCGGCGCGGGGCACTACCTCATTCTGCTCTTCCATCATTACCTGGTAAGCATCCCGAATGTTCTCTTCTAATTCTTGGAGAGATACACCTTGGCTGAAAACACCCGGAACCTCCTTTAGCCTTCCCACATACCAACCGTCGTCTTGCCAGTACTCAAGGGTAAAGTATCGCATAAAACAAACACCTCGCTTTCTGTTGGATACTAAAATCAGTGCGCAATTTTCACTCAGATACATGTGTTCGCGTCGCAAATTCTGCAAACCGGACATAATGGCCAGAGTCATCACCTCAGCTTGCGGCTTCTCCGCTTCACGCGCGACTGTCTCCAAGTTGCTCATTCTCGAAACCTCTCAACTATTAGCTTTGAATTTAAAGATCAGGCTAATTCCACAATCAGCCTCTTTCCTTCCGTCCATACTCTAATTTTTTGTCCATCGCGCGCTTCGATTTGAGTCAACCATTCTTTCGGAAGATGCAAAGTCGCGCCTTTTTTTCGGATTTTAGCCGTATAGACTGACCGCACTTTGGTCGTTCCCGCTTCTACAATTTCCCATTTGTTTTCATCCAAAACTTCAAAGGCGTTATGGCTATCCCAAAATTCTCGCTCTTCTTTAATGGATTTAAATTTCGGTAATTTTGGCATAAGGCTTTACCTCATTTGTTCAAAACTGTCTTCATCCCACTCGATTTCGATTTTTCTCATCCAATCATCCCTCACTCGAATTCACCGCCTCAAATCTTCAACTTCCCAATCTCGTCAGAGTTTCCCTCCGCTGCCAACTTTTGCAAGCTCGCCAGTTTCTGCAAAGCTTCTATCGGGGTGATTTGATTGACGTCGATCTCCAAAAGCGTCTGCCGCAGGTGGCGATCGTGCTCGGCAAAAATATCGATTTGCTTGGCGCGTTGCTGTTGTCTCGCTACGGCAGGCGGAAGCTCATCGCGTTCAATGGCCTGCTGTTCCAATGTCGCCAACACTTGCTTGGCGCGTTGGATCACCGGCTTGGGCAAGCCGGCGAGCTGGGCCACTTGAATGCCGTAACTGTGATCGCTGCCGCCCTCAACGATCTTGCGCAGAAAAACAACTTGATCTCCCCATTCTTTCACCAAAACATTGTAATTCTTTACGCGCGGGTGGCGGTTCGCCAATTCCAATAGCTCGTGATAATGCGTCGCAAAGAGCGTGCGGGCTGCGACTTTGGCATTGTCGTGAAGATATTCGACGACTGCCCACGCAATCGACAGGCCATCATACGTGCTCGTGCCGCGGCCGATTTCATCGAGCAAAACCAGGCTGCGCGCCGTCGCGTTGTGCAAAATATTGGCGGTTTCATTCATCTCCACCAGAAACGTGCTCTCGCCGCCGGCCAAATTATCCGAAGCGCCGACCCGCGTGAAGATTTTGTCCACCGCGCCAATTCTGGCTTTGGCCGCCGGCACAAACGAACCGATCTGCGCCATCAGCACGATCAACGCGACCTGGCGCAAGTACGTTGATTTGCCCGCCATGTTCGGTCCGGTGATGATAATGACCTGGTGACTGCTCTCATTAAGATGCGTGTCATTGGGAACGAATTTTTCGCCGAATGGCAGCAGCTTCTCCACCACCGGATGCCGGCCATCTTTGATCTCAAGCGTCAGCTCGTCATTCATCAGCGGACGGCAATAATGCTGCTCGCCGGCCAACTCGGCAAACGCCAGCAAGCAATCGAGTACGGCGATCCAGCGCGCGTTTTCTTGCAGGGCCGTGGCGTGGCCGGCGACTTTTTGCCGCAAACGATCGAAAAGCTGATACTCGAGCGCCACCATTTTCTCTTCGGCTTGCAACACTTGCTCTTCGTACTCTTTCAGCTCCGGCGTGATGTAGCGCTCGGCGTTCGCCAACGTTTGCTTGCGAATGTAG
>JBOHQZ010000619.1:0-4423 GCA_050732275.1 bacterium | reverse complement strand
TTATAAAAAATATTCCCCTTTGTCGCTTTTTGGCTCAAAAAAAAAGCAACGGTAAACAAGGTAATGATCGCCAAATGCTACACCATCGCGCTCCGAGATGGATCGCTCAACGGGAACCGGAACGGCTGGTGTAGGCAGCCACAGGCGCCGGTGTTTGTGGCGTTGCTTCGTGGCTC
Source organism: bacterium (assembly GCA_050732275.1). GTDB lineage: Bacteria > Zhuqueibacterota > Zhuqueibacteria > Zhuqueibacterales > Zhuqueibacteraceae > Zhuqueibacter. Next base: position 4,247 of record JBOHQZ010000619.1, on the reverse strand, counting down.
GCGGGTTTCTCCGGTATCGACGTCGATCCCGTCAGGCCGGTCAAAGATTGTTTGACCTGAAATTGGAGGCGCGCGCTTCTTTGCAGAGCCGTGGGAAAATCCTGTTGATCCATGAGCTTCTGCAAGATATCCAGCTCTTCCCGGTAGCGGCGCAGACGATGAGTGTAGATGTCGTACCGGTTCTGGTCGATATAACTTTGGCGCGGCAGGCCGGTCATCATGCCACCGAGGGCATTGACATCGGTGAGCAGCGTCGACACTTGTTGCTGGCACTGTTGCTGGGCGACCTGGCGCTTCTGCAAAAAGGCAACACTGCAACTGTCCAGCGTCTGGGAGATGTTGCTCAAATACTGGCTTGCCATCTCGAAGCGGTTTTTGCGGATAAATTTGCGCGCCTCTTCGAGTTGGCGCCGGGCACTGGCAAGCTCGTACGTGAGATAAGCATCGGCGCCACTGCTTTCCAGCTTCGACAACAGACCCTCGGCCTGGTTCAGTTGTTCACTGGGTGAAGTGGCACAAGCGACAACGAACAGGGCCAAGAGTGCCCACCAGCTTCCGGCTCTCCTTATCGTTTTTTGAAAGGAAAACCGGGGCCGGCGAGCGGCAAGGAATAATTCTGCACGCATGTTTCGTTCCTCCATACCTCATGGTTCACAATACCTCCTTTAACCTATAACCCCAGCTCACTCCGGAATGATGTCCACGTTCCTCGTCACCCGTTTGATTCACCAATGCGGCCGATCAGGTTTTGGGCCAAATCGCACATCGGTAAATAAAACGGGTTTATTGAGGCCAGCCCTCCGGCAGGCTGGCGCAGTCGAGTCCGGCAGACAGTCCACAAGCAACTCCACAGGCCGCCCTGCCAAAAGCCTTTCGGCCATGGACTAGGCATACCTCGAGTTTCCTGGGATGGCACAGGTTGTTTGAATAGAATCGCCTGGAAGCGCTACCCTTGACTTCTCAAGGCGATTTCCCGGTTTTTCCTCCTCTAAGAAAAACCGGCGTTTCCTCTGGGAAAGATAAGCAAAGCAACAGGAAAGTGGGTTGGATGAAGTGGAAGGGGAAAATTTTGTAGTGCAACCATCGTTTTAGCTGAAACAGCTCCAAACGGTGACGAAAGCTTTTCAGATTAAAACGAAGGATCCAACCCTTATATTTTTAAAACTTTATGTTGGCGCTCGTCCCGTTTGAAAAAAGCAGAACGAACACCACTTATAAATGCAGTGGCCAAGCAATGCCACGTACGATTCTGTTTGTTAAAACAGGGCCGAAAAATCCCCCTCTGGTGTGATGATTAACCACACCACCGGGTCGTTTTGCTAAGAAACTGTTGAATTTTGAAAAAAAGTAGTCCTGATAACAGAGGAGAGAAGTCTTCACTCCGAAATTCCCCAACCCAGGCAGTGTTGGTTGGACATTTCTTCGTGTCATCGAACTCCGCGATTTGTCAACGAGGACGCCAACATGAGCATTTTTTGGTCAAAAACGACTGAAAGTTTCGCAATATAACAACTTTTTTTAAAAAATGCAATAGAAAAATGTTCTAAAATTGAAAAAATTTTCAATTCTCAAAATTATTTTATTGCTATGGCCAATTTTCGGCCACAGCAGTCAAAGTTGAGGGAATATGGATTGCCCCACTTTGTCTGTATAAACTTCGAGGCTTCACGAAAGAAATGAGCGTGCTAATAATCTCATCGATCAAGCCATCAGGCACGCCGTCAGGATGCTCTGACTGCAGCCGCATATCGCAAACGTCGTTAACATAATCGATCACAACAAACTGCCCATCATCTGTCAGTGCGATCTCGGCAGAGAAAAAATCCAGCCCGGAAAGGGCCGCAATGGTACGAATAATTTGCCGCATCGGGGTCAGCCCAAGATCGTCTTCCTCCTCGGATTTGACCGCGCGATAAAAATGGGTGACGTCATTCCACCAAGTCAGAAATGTGTGTCCACATACATAAAACACGCGGAACCAAGCGCGCTCGCTGTCGAGCATAGCCGGCTCGATTTTTTCCTGCAAAAGGAATTTCTGGTCGTTCTGGCTTTTGCGCGCCAGCAAAACCTCCGCCAAAGTTTCGGCGCCCACCACGACGCCGGTACCGCCGGAGCCCATCGCTGGTTTGATGATGAACGACCGGCCCAGCTTTGCCAAATCGGTGATTCTAATTTCCGGTTCGTATTTGTAGGGAGAAAGAATGATCGTATACGGCACTTGCAAGCCGGCAGTAATAAACTCAAGGTGCATCGTGGCTTTATCGAGACAGCGCTTGAGATGGCGATAGTGGTTGATAATTCTGGCGCCGCCGCTGGTAATCAGCCTGGCGAGCGGCTCGAACTCTTTCAGCGCATCTGAGCCACGATCGAGATAATGGCGGAAATGGAGCGTACCGGCACGATATTTGTCCGTTGCAGCGTCTACATCGACAGGATTAATCAAATACGTCGAGATCTCATTGGCTTTGCAAGCCTGGGCCAGTTTAAAAACGAAATTTTTGTCATATTCCCATTCCCAAGCGATACCGAGATCGATAACTTGAGTATTGGCAGGCTCGAAGGCGTCGTTCGTCGCGGCGGGCTGGTGTGGGGACGTTACGAACGTTCTTGAAAGTCCATTTTCAAAGTCGGTCAAGGCTTCAATCCTAACAAGGTTAATTTGAATAAACCAAGTTAAAGAATCTTGCGGCGAGATGCAACATTTTTTTGACAAATCCTGCCTGGCCGCATGGTGGATGTGTGAGCGCTCGATAAAAAATTTTTGTTGCGATTATTGGCGCGGCTGGTTATATTAGATTCTGTATTAAAAGTGTATGCTTTATTTCCAATTAGGAGTTGCAAAATTATGCGGCAGTTTTTAATTGTCGTTGCCAGTGTCGCTTTGTTCATCATTTCGCTTCTGCCCGCTTCCGCCCAAATTCCCCAAGAAAAGAAGACCGACACCGATAAGAATAACCCTTTTCTCAACAACGAGTCTTCCGAGCAAATGGATCTGCTGCAGCGCTACTACTCCCAACCAGACAAATCGGGTTTGTCCCGTTTAGGCCAGGAATCGCTCAGTGATCCGGCCAGATTTTTAAGCCAGCAGCAATCTTTCGGCATGGAAGGCCCGATCAATCCGGCCGAATATGTCGTTGGCCCCTTTGATCTCTTGACAATTGTCGTTTGGGGAATAGCGCCGTTCAATTATACCGGCCCGGTCACTCCGGAAGGTTCATTGCTCATCCCCACGGTCGGCGAGCTTAGCGTTGCCGGCAGCACGTTGGCTGAAGCAAAAGAGAAAATCCGGGAGGCAGTCCGCAAGAAATACACGGCCGGTGAGATCAGCGTGAATTTGGTTTCGTTGCGCACGTTTAAAGTTACCGTCGCCGGCGCCGTGGCCAATCCCGGCGCTTACACCGTGAGTCCGGTTGATCGCGTCGATCGCGTGGTGTATTTGGCCAATCTCGCCGCAACTCCCCCGGCGCAAGCCGTGGAGAAAAATCTCGAGCCGGCACCGGCGGGCTTTCGCGCCGCCGAAACCAAGCCGGCTCCTGCCATTTCCTTGCGGAATATCAAGCTGTATCGCAGAAATAAAGATACGTTGGACGTCGATCTCGTGCGATTTTACTCGACCGGCGAGAGGCGTTGCAATCCGTTTCTTCGCGATGGCGACGTCATTTTCGTGCCGACGGAAAATCTTCCCGGCAACAGCGTCAGCATTTTGAGCGGCGTGCGCGCGCCGGGCGTTTTTGAATTTCACGACGGCGACAGTTTGAGCACATTGTTGCGTTTGGCGCTGGGGCCGACGACGCTGGCCGATCTCGAGCATGTTGAAGTCGTGCGCTTTCTTTCAAGCGGCCGGCAAGCGCAAACGCTTACGGTCAATTTACGCGCCGGCCAAAACGGCCATACCCCGGATATGCCTTTACAACGGAACGATCGCATTTTTATTCGGGAAGATATGGAGAAGCGAAAAGAGCGCAAGATCGGCATTTACGGCGCGGTGGCGAGGCCCGGTGAGTATGCGCTCCTTTATGACCGCACGATGCTCTCCGAAATCATCGAGCGCGCCGGCGGCTTCAGGCCTGATGCCTCGATCGCGGAAGCCAGGCTCGTTCGCCAATATAAGGACCATAACCCGGATGCCATGCGCAAGAATCCGGACTATGTGCGTTTGCTCGAATCGCGGCTGATGGATCTCAAACTGGCCGACCACGATCAGTACTTTGATTTCGAGCAGGCGCTCAAGCGCGGTTTTGTCGTGG
>JBOHQZ010000618.1:0-4451 GCA_050732275.1 bacterium | reverse complement strand
CGAAAGTAGCGCTTGCCTAAGTGCGGTAACGGCATTTTGCAGGTCTGTCTCCCAGAACGAAGTCCACCCTCCCAAGATTGGATCTTCACCGGCGATGCTGTTCACCAGCACGTCGAGGTGCCTGTGTTCTCGCTCTATCCGCTCGAAGAGAGCTTTTACCTCGGCCTCGATCGTGTGATCGACGCGAACCGCAATTCCGACGCCTCCTGCCGCGTTTATCAGCTCAGCAGTTTCCTCGATCGTCTCGGGCCGGCCGTAAGGTGAGGGGTTGCCGCGCACGCTTCGACCTGTGCAGTAGACCGTCGCTCCAGCTTCGCCGAGCGCTCGTGCGATGCCGCGCCCGGCACCGCGCGTTGCGCCGGCTACTACTGCTACTTTACCTTTCAGGGTTTGCATCGTCAGCCTCCGCAGTTGAATAATTTTTTTGATACACTTTTACTTGCTCAAAATGCAACACGCCGAGGCTGGGATCATCGTGGTTCGCTTCGGCCATCAGACTGAAATACTGATGACAAGCCGGACTATTCGCCGCATTCTTGCTCGCTTGATCCGCTTCTTCCTGGCTGCTCCAATACACAATATCTACCCATTGATTATCCTTACCCTTTAACAGGTCCCGCCTGATGAACCCGCGTTGCTTGCTGAGAAAATCAGTTTGCAGTGCATTTGACGCTTCGACGAGTATGGCCTCATCTACGCCAGCGACCAACGTGAACGGCGCCCACTCGACAATGAGTTTGGTGTTCGCAAGCTTTTTATTATCACTGCAAGCTTTAAATAACAAAACACAGGCGAGCAACATCACATAAGAGCTCATTTTACGCATCGCTCAATCTCCTTTAATATTTGGCCTTCCAAGTAACATGTTATTCTGAAAGAATCCTGTTCAGGTCAAGTACTGTGCTTGATATTAACAAGATCGTTCCACGATGACATTATTAATGTTACTTGCAGTACTAACCCCGATAATCGAGATTAATCATTGAATAGAATTAATTTAGAGTGACACCAGATATTATAATCATGCTATGTGACAACCCTATGTCAGCAGGCATAAGCGAAACCGGACTTGCGCGCAAGGATTTTCAAAATTGCGAACATTTTCGCAACGCAAGCTCGACTTCACAATTTGCTCAAAAACTCATTTATCAAGCGATTAAACTCCTCCGGTCGATCCATTTGCAGCCAATGACTGGTGTTCGGCATGACGACGTGAGATAGATTGGCAACAGCATGATGAAGCGCCGCGGGGTCATCCGGCAGGCCGGAGACGATGGTTTGCATGGGGCCGCGATAAGATTTTAGCGCATCGGCAGGATCGAATGCAAATACGGCTTCGAGTGCGTCAAGAACGGCTTCCTTCGATGTTTTTCGTAAGCTGGTGATGACGGCTTGCACGACCGCAGAATCGGCATGAGTTAAGATGGAGCGCCAATAAGCTTCGATGGTTTCGGCATAAGCCTCCGAACGCAAAGCCGCCATGAAGGGGCGGATTTCCTCTTGCGGCGCTTTTCTGCCATCGCCGATGGGATCGGCAAACAAAAGTCCCGCCACTTTGTCCGGATGTTGGCCGGCATAAACCGCGACCACTCCGCCGCCGTAGCTGTGTCCGACTAAAATGAATTTCGTTAAGCCGAGCGAATCAACAACCGTTGCCAGATCTTGCGCCATTGCTTCGAGAGAATAATCATGATCCCGCGCCGGATCAGATTGGCCATGCCCGCGCATGTCGAACGCAATCGCGAGGCGCGCCTTGCGCAAATAATCGAGCTGCGCTTGCCACTGCGTCGTGTTGCCGGCCAGAGAATGAACCATAACTACCGGCGGCTCACCGGCGCCGCCGCGATCGACAAATAGTTTGCCAGCCGCTCCTGTGATCCAAAATTTTTCGGCAGCCTGATTCATTTTAGAACTCCTCTCAAAATTTTTTTGCTCATCACTTTTGCAGCCCAGCAGCAGAATAGCCGCCAATGCTTTGGCGATCAAGGCTGATTTGAGCAGATGATGTTGAGTTTTCATCGGCATTCTCAATATAAACGTGGCTACTGACAACCTTATGTCAGCAGCTTTTTCCCAATACGGGCGATTCGCAACCAAACAAAAAAGCATCACGCAAAGCCGCCAAGACGCAAGGTTTGCTTTGCGGCTCTGCGCCTTTGCGTGAAAGCTTTTGCTTTTAAGGCCGCAATTGTGGGAGCAACAACAGCACGATGACAACGAGGTTTATCAAAGTTCCAAATGGCAAAAACCATAAACCGAGCGCGGCCACAATCAACATCGCTGACCATGCCCACGAGGCTTTCAGCAAGAACGCCACCATGACAATCAAGTCGGCGAGTCCGTAGAGGACAAAAATGGACTTCATCAAAGTTGAACGTGGCGCAATGCCGGCGGCTTGCACGACTTTGGACCAAGGGCCAAGCTGACCTGCGTATTGACCGGTCTTGGGTGTGATGTAATCACCGACGATAAGTGCGCGCGTACCGTCAAATGCCATCCATCCGCCATTCAAGACCACCAGCGCGGCAACAATCCAAGCAGACAAATGCATTCTCCGTTCTCCGTAGGAAAAACATTTATTTCCAATCAGATCAAATGACCGTATCGACCCAGTCGAGCCGACTGGCTGCGCCCGTAGGGGTTACTGTAACTCACGGCCAGTCAGGAAAAGCGGCTTCCATGGGGTCATCGAACCAGTACGCAAAGAAAGTTTCGTCGCATTTCTTTATTCGCCGGCCGTACGTTTTCTCGAAGTGCCTTCCCCAATGCGGTTTTTGTCCGTCGATGTCGGTAAAGCCGTACTCTTCCGCCAAATCCCAGGAGCTGAAGACGCGTCCTGATTTTTTAGCGATATTCGGATCAGCAGCAAGCGCGGCCACGGCGCGGCCGACGTAGAACGGCGTTTCGGAAGCGAGGAAATTCGCGTCTTGTTTGCCAGCTTCTTGCCAATTGGCCTCGGTGACGCCAAAATGATCGAGCATGGCTTCGGAGCGCAGAAAACCAGGTGTAACGGCGATCGCGGTGATGTTCTTTTTGCGCAGCTCTCTTGCTGCAATAAAAGCCAAACGAATGACGGAGGTTTTCACGAGGTCGTAAAAAATATTGCCGCGATAGCCGTAGAAATCGCCGTCGGTGATTTCGACGATGAGTCCCCCACCGGTCTCTATCATGACCGGTGCGGCATAGTGGCTGGTGATGATATGTGAGAACACCGCGCGTTCCAGCATGAGCCGGCCGTTTGGCAGCGAGACCTGCCAAAACGTTTTGCCAAATTCGGTCAGCTCGTCGCCGCCCCAAATATCGTTGATGAGCATGTCGAGTTTTCCTGGCTCGGCTTTGACGCGATCAAAAAGCGCTTTGACTTGCTCTTCAATCGTGTGATCAACCTGCACCGCGATGCCAACGCCGCCGCGCGCTGTCACCATTTCTGCAGTTTCTTCAATCGTTTCGGGACGATTGGTCAAATCGAACGGAGCACCCTTTTCACTTTTTCGAGCGGCGGGCTTTTCACGCGTGCTGCGTCCCGTGCAGTAAACCGTCGCGCCGGCTTCGCCAAGCGCACAAGCGATGCCGCGTCCGGCCCCGCGCGTCGCGCCGGCAACGACGGCGATTTTACCTTGAAGAGTTTTTTCCATGGATTCGTTCTTTTGGGACTGGTGGTAGCCTGTCTACATTTTTACATTTTAAAAAATGCTTCTGCGTGAGCTGTTTTTAAAATACAAATCACCAGTGACAACCCTATGTCAGTAGATTGATCTTGAAGCGAAAATTTTGGAGGGTTTGCTCGCAGCCGCGCGCAACGGCGCTGGTGCATTCTGAGGGTAAAGCCCAGCTTCATCTCAAATTGCCAAGCCGTAATGAATTCCACGCGGATCAAAAACACCCACGGCTTTTTTCCGCGTGAGCTTTTGATCCGTGTGCTATTCGGAAATTTTCCATTTCTTGGAGAGGCCGGCGCTTGTCAAGGCATTTGCGGAGGCGTTGCACAGATCGGAAGTTTGCCCAAAGCGGTCACATCACCTTCACAACCTTGAGCCAATCCTTGCGTTCGGTATTAGCGGTCTCAATTGCGGCCGGCGATCCCATCACGACGACGAGGCCGTGCCGGCTCACCTGCTCGAGTGCCTCTGCAAACTTGCGGAAATCTGCCGGTGTTGTCGAGAGAACCTCCTCACGCAGGCGTTGGCGCTCAGCGTCCGTATCGCCGGCAAGATAACGCGCCATCGACGTGTAGCCCTTCGCATCCGGCAATTGATAAGCGTCCAAATCGCCGATAACGCCGATGATGCTCTTGGTCAGCTCATCCTGGCTCAATTTCACCTCGCGCAGAAATTGACTCGCCCGATCATAGTTCTCGAGCGTCGTCAATAAATTGGGATCACGATAAGAGAGAAAATTGAAAACACCGGAGCGCCGGTCGAAACTGCACGAGCCGCCATAAGCCCCGCCTT